>CAYPEC010000109.1:0-4099 GCA_964409625.1 uncultured Bacteroidia bacterium
TTGTTGAAAAACAAACATTTCTTTTTTAAAAGCATATTCTAAACAACTTATTTTTGTTGCATGAACCCCAACTTGGAAGCTGATGCTGAAAATTTAAGTCCTGTTGACAAGGAAATAGAGCGAGTGCTTCGCCCTAAGGAGTTTAGCGACTTTACAGGGCAGGAAGCAGTAGTAGAGAATTTAAAAATATTTGTTCAGGCAGCTAAGCAGCGTAGCGAATCACTTGACCATGTTTTGCTACATGGTCCTCCAGGGTTAGGAAAAACAACTATTGCCAATATCATTGCATCTGAATTAGGTGTAAATATAAAAATAACATCAGGTCCTGTTCTTGATAAACCTGGGGATTTGGCTGGATTGCTTACCAATCTTGAACCCAATGATGTTTTATTTATAGATGAAATTCATCGCCTATCACCTATTGTAGAAGAGTATTTATATTCTGCAATGGAAGATTACCGAATAGACATCATGATTGATACGGGACCAAATGCACGAACAGTTCAAATAAAATTGAATCCTTTCACATTGATTGGAGCAACTACTCGTTCTGGATTATTAACCTCCCCACTGAGAGCTCGATTCGGCATCAACTCCCGATTAAATTATTACGATGCGGCTTTATTAAAAAAAATTGTTGAGCGCTCTTCAAGTTTATTAAATATTCCTATTTCAGCAGAAGCATCTACTGAAATATCACGCAGAAGCAGAGGAACTCCAAGAATTGCAAATGCATTGCTCCGCAGAATTCGAGATTTTGCACAAATAAAAGGTAATGGTTCTATCGATATTGAAATTGCTCAATATGCCCTAAATGCATTGAATGTAGATAAGCATGGATTGGATGAAATGGATAACCGAATTCTTTCTGCTCTGATTGATAAATTTAAAGGCGGTCCTGTAGGTATTACTACCATTGCTACTGCCGTTGGAGAAGAAGCAGGAACTATTGAAGAAGTATACGAACCATTTCTAATTCAGGAAGGATATATTAAACGTACCCCTCGCGGAAGAGAAGCCACAGACCTTGCATACAAACATCTTGGCAAAACTCCTGATTTCAAAAGTGGTAGTTTGTTTTAAAAACAATTATCTCTAATGGGCAAAACCCTTCATTCCCAAATTATAAAACAAGAAGCTAAACTTTTGGGATTTGATTATTGCGGTATTTCAAAAGCTGAATTTTTAGAAGAAGAAGCCCCTCGCCTTGAAAATTGGCTGAAAGAAAATCGCCATGGTGAAATGAAATATATGGAAAATTATTTCGATAAGCGCCTTAACCCTACTTTGCTTGTAGATGGAGCAAAATCGGTCATTTCTCTTTTGTTGAACTATTTTCCTATGGATAGTCATGCTGAACTCGTTTCAGCATCACATAACAATAATGAGAACCTGAAACAAGTTCAGGTTGACAATGAGGATAATTATAAAATTTCAAAATATGCTTACGGAGCAGATTACCATTTTGTAATCAAAGAAAAATTAAAATTGCTGCTTGAAAAACTTCAGGAAAAAATTGGAGCCATTGAAGGACGAGCCTTTGTAGATTCAGCACCGGTAATGGATAAGGCTTGGGCAAAAAAAAGCGGATTGGGATGGATTGGAAAGAATAGCAATCTTATAAATAAATCAAGCGGTTCATTTTACTTTATTGCCGAATTAATTGTTGATTTGGAATTAGAATATGATGGAGAAATAAAAGATTATTGCGGAACTTGTACTAAATGTATTGATGCTTGCCCAACGGATGCTATTGTTGAACCTTATGTGGTAGATGGAAGTAAATGCATCTCCTATTTTACTATTGAACTGAAAGAAAATATCCCTATGGAAATGAAAGGAAAATTTGATAACTGGGTTTTCGGATGCGACATTTGTCAAGATGTTTGCCCTTGGAACAGTTTTTCAAAACCTCATGAAGAGCCCATGTTTAAAGCCAATAAAGATTTGCTCGGGATGAATAAAAAAGATTGGGAAGAAATTACAAAAGAAACTTTCGACAGAGTATTTAAGAACTCCGCAGTAAAACGAACAAAGTTATCAGGATTAAAAAAAAATATAGAGTTCGTTAAACTCTCGCAACACTCCTAAAAACATCTACAATAACATCTTTGTATGCATGTCCGAATGTGGATAAACACCATACTTTCAACATTATTTTTTCTTCGTCCTTAAGCCAAGTAATGGCTTTTTTTAATTCTTTGCGAAAAAGCATTTTGTCAAAACTTACTTTTTGCAATATTTGTTTACTTAATTCAAACATGAGGATGCAGTATTAAGGTTATAATTCTAGTTAATTATTTCTTAGGAACACGAAATTACAAAAAACTGAAGCAGAAAACAAGAATAAGTTATTAACCGAAAAAAGATGTTGCAATTAACTGAAAAACAAAGCAAAAGATTTTTCATTCACTCCAACGAAAAGTGCTAATATCCAAACCCGATAAATCTAAAACTCTATCTATAACTGTAGAAGCTAAATCTTCAAAGGATTTTGGTTTGGAATAAAACGAAGGACTTGCAGGACAAATAATTCCACCTGCTTCGGTAACAGTTTTCATATTGTTGATGTGAATTAAGCTCAAGGGGGTATCTCGAGGAATAAGAATTAATTTTCTTCTTTCTTTTAAAATTACATCAGCAGCGCGTGTGGTCAAATCATTTGAAAGTCCAGATGCAATTCTTGCCATTGTTCCCATGGAGCAAGGGCATACAATCATCACATTGTATTTTGCTGAACCTGAAGCAAAAGGTGCAAAAAAATCATTTTTCCCATACATTTTAAATGGAATGTTTTCATACGATTTATCTCCCAATTCCATTTCCCACACCTGCTTAGCATTGTCAGACATCACAATTCCTACTTCTTCTATTTGCGATTTTAGTTGCTGTAATTTTTCAAGCAAAACCTTTGCATAAATTGCCCCGCTTGCCCCTGTTATTGCTACTACTATTTTATGTTTATTCGGCTGCATCTAATTCTGATTTTTTACCAAATGTATAACGCAAAGTGAAAGACATTACATTATTATAATCTCCTTTAAAAATAGTAAAACTTTTATCTGGTTCATATTGTCTTACCGGAATTAATGAATATGAATATCTCCAATTCATTTCTAATAATTTAAAAACAGGATAACTGATTCCCAATTGAAAAGTAAAATCGTTTTTTTTTAATGGGTCGTTGGTTATTTCTACATAATTTGTTTCCTCATAACTACTCAACAAAAAACCAATACCAAATCCTGTTTCAAACTTAAACTTTTTATAGATATACTTTACTAACAAAGGAACTTCAACATAGTTTAGCTTTAAAAGATATTCGTTTGCATTCAGATTTGCTGAATCCGGAATGAACCGAGCTCCCTTTTGAACAAAATTAATTTCGAACCCCACCTGGAATGACTTATTAATTTTAAGAACCGAATATCCTCCTGCGTTTAATCCTAATTTATGAAATCCTCCATGACCATCTCCATCGTATTGACTTGTAGCAATACCAAGCGAAATGCCCGACTCAAATTTAGTTTGAGAAAATCCTATAAACGAAAAAAAAATGAAAATGAAAAAAAGAAGAAGCCATTTCATGAGACAACAAACTTACAAGAAAAATGTTGATTGGATGCGCCCTTTACCTTACATGTTTTTCCTCTGCCTGAATAACTTCATAATTAGAAGCATCATAAACAAATGCAACTACAGAGCAATGCTTATCATTCCAAGCAGCATTAATGGTGTAGTTATGTGCGCTATTTTTTACCACTTCAGGAGCTGTTGTACCCGTTGCTATTATATCACCCCATGTACTATTTATAGCATCCCTTAATGCATGACGATGAAGGTAGCTTGCCACATCAATAGGAGATGCTAAATAATCTTTTTGTGGTTTTATAATACTATCTTCAGTTAAAAGAACGACCAACTTATAAGTTCCTGTCATTGCATTAATAAATTCAGAATTAATTGTTGTGGTAAGTTGCCTTGTTAGAGTATCGTAGGAATTTGTTATATCAATATAAATATCTGGCTCCTGTTTTGAAAGCGTATCTATATATGCCTCCCAACTTGAATAAGATTTTATATGAGAGCTGGAATACCC
>CAYPEC010000110.1:0-4092 GCA_964409625.1 uncultured Bacteroidia bacterium
TATTTGTAGGCACTATGGCAACTATTTATAGTGTAGGCAACGAAGAAGACACACAATCTATCCGACAAAAAATGATGAATGAAAAAAATCCAATTACAGGAGAAAAAATGTATTCCGTAGCTGTTGGAATTTCACTCATGTTATTTTATGCCTTTGCTTTGCAATGTATGAGCACCATTGCTATTGTAAAACGCGAAACTAATTCTTGGAAATGGCCAATCATACAATTTATCTACCTTAGCTGTTTAGCTTATTTAGCAAGCTTTGTAGCGTTTCAAATTTTTAGTTAAACAATCATTTTATCTTCGCAAGAGAATGTCAGAACAAATTCAGCGAAATAAAATTATTCTTAAAAAATATATTCCCGAAAATGCTATTGATATCATTGCTGATTGGATTTATCTTTTCGATTTTAAATTAAAAATTAAAAAAGAAAGAACAACTAAACAAGGAGATTATCGCTCTCCTATGCCCAATACAAATCATCAAATTACGATCAATAAAAATTTAAATTCCTATGCATTTTTAATTACGCTTATTCATGAAATTGCACATTTAACTACTTACAACAATTTTAAAAATAAAGTAAAGCCCCACGGCAATGAGTGGAAACATGAGTATAAACGATTGATTCAACCCTTTTTTCAGTTAAATATTTTTCCTGATGATGTAAAACATGCTTTGCAAAGCTATATGCAAAATCCAGCTGCATCAAGCTGTACAGATATTCATTTGCAAAGAATTTTGAAAAATTACAACCCTGCTTCTGATAAATTAACGATTGAAAAAATGGAAGCGGAAACCATTTTTGAAATTCATAATGGAGAGTTGTTTCGCAAAGGAGAGAAGGTGAGAAAAAGATATAAATGCATGAATATTAAATCCAAACGAACTTATCTCTTTGACCCTTTATACGAAGCATTGATAATTAATCAAACCACAAAATAAATTTTCAACACAGCGTTAATATCTTTTATCGCTAAAGGTTCATATTTATTAATATTTTAGCTCCATCTATAAAACGGCATGAGCTCAATATTAACTGAAAACAAAAACGAATTAAAAGTTTCGCATATAGCTGAAACCATTATTGGTTCAGAAATTATAAAACTTGCAGGAGAAATTAACGAGAAAATAAAACAAGGTGAAAAAATTTACAACTTCACTATTGGCGATTTCAACTCAAAAATATTTCCTATTCCTTCTAAATTAAAAAAGGAAATTGTAATTGCTTACGAAAATGATGAAACCAATTATCCACCAGCAGATGGAATTTTGGAGCTTCGTCAAGCCGTTTCAGCATTCTTAAAACGCAAAGGAAATTTAGATTATAAACCCGACCAAATTGTTATTTCGGGTGGTGCACGACCATTGATTTACGGAATTTTTAGAACATTGGTTGACCCAAATGATACTGTTTTATTTCCTGTTCCATCATGGAATAATAATCATTACACTCACTTACTTTCAGGCAAACAAATTTTTGTGGAAACAAAACCTGAAAACAATTTTATGCCTACCGCAAATGAGCTGAAACCCTATATCAGTAAAGCAAATTTGGTGGCATTGTGTTCTCCGCTAAATCCAACAGGAACTGTATTTTCTAAAAAAGATTTGGAAGAAATTTGTGATTTAATTTTAGCAGAAAACAAAAAAAGAACAAATGGGAAAAAGCCACTTTACCTTATGTATGACCAAATTTATTGGGCATTAACTTATGGTGATACCAAACATTACGACCCTGTTACATTGCGTCCTGAAATGAAAGAATATACTGTGTATGTTGATGGAATTTCCAAATCACTTGCTGCAACAGGCGTTCGAGTTGGTTGGGCAATGGGACCTAAAAAAATCATCGATAAAATGAAATCAATTTTAGGGCATGTGGGAGCTTGGGCGCCAAAAGCAGAGCAAGTTGCAACAGCAAAATTTTTGAATGATGAAAAAGAATACGATGCATTTGTAGATGACATAAAAGAGAAAATAAATGCTCGTTTGGTAGGATTTTACAATGGCTTTCAATCCTTGAAAAAAGAAGGATTTCAAGTTGATGCTGTAACTCCCCAAGCTGCTATTTATTTAACCGTAAAATTTGCACTTCATGGAAAGAAAAAGGCAAATGGTGAAGTTTTAAAAACTACAAAAGACATCACCAAATATATTTTAGATGAAGCAAAAGTTGCATTGGTTCCTTTCTTTGCATTTGGTTCTTCTGAGGATTCTGCTTGGTATCGCTTATCCGTAGGTACTTGTAAAATTGAAGATATTGATGCTGTTATCAATAGTTTAAGACAAGCTTTGAGTAAATTATCCTAATTCAATTTGCTTAATTCTTAGTACTAATTATTCGTAAATTCGCAAAATATTCGTTATTCGTATCCTATGAAGAATAATTATTGCGTTATAATGGCAGGTGGTGTTGGAAGCCGTTTTTGGCCTATGAGCCGTACTGCACACCCTAAACAATTTATTGATATTCTTGGTACAGGAAAAACTCTTTTGCAACAAACTTATAGCCGTTTCACAAAGATTTGTCCTAAAGAAAACATAATCATTGTTACCCATGACTCATACATAGACTTAGTAAAAGAGCAACTTCCTGGAATTTTAGAAGAAAATATTTTGTGTGAACCTATTAGAAAAAACACAGCTCCCTGTATTGCTTATGCAGCGTATAAAATAGCATCGAAAAATCCTGATGCAGTAATGGTTGCTGCCCCTTCTGACCATTTGATTTTAAAAGAAGATACTTTTGTAAAAGCTATAAAATCTTGTTTTGCAAAAGCAAAATCACAAGATTGCTTGCTTACATTGGGTATTAAACCTTCAAGACCTGATACGGGTTATGGATATATTCAGTTTGTAGATTCGGACATGGAAGAAAAGGATAAGAGAATAAAAAAAGTAAAAACATTTACTGAAAAGCCAGACCTTGATATGGCTAATTTTTTTATTCAAAGTGGCGACTTCCTTTGGAATTCAGGAATTTTTATCTGGAGTGCAAAAAGTATTATAAATGCTTTTGAGAAAAATCAACCCGAAATGGCTGCAATTTTCAGTGCAGGAAATAAAAAATATTACACTTCGGAAGAAAAATCATTTATCAATAATGCTTACTCAGAATGCAAAAGTATTTCTATTGATTATGGCATTATGGAGAAAGCAAATAATGTTTATGTGCGTTCATCCATTATTGGCTGGAGCGATTTAGGCACTTGGGGTTCTCTTTTTACTCATATTAAAAAAGATGAAAATGAAAATGCTATTGTTGGAAAACACGTACTTGCATATAACAGCAAAAATTGCATTGTAAATGTTTCAAAAGATAAACTGGTAGTGATTGAAGGGTTAGATGATTATATCGTTGCTGAGTCTGATAACATCATTCTAATTTGCAAAAAACAAGATGAACAACAAATCAGAAATTTTGTGAATGATGTGAAAGTGATGAAGGGTGAAAAATTTGTTTAGCGATACTTTCCCTGATAAGCACTAGAAAAATATAATACTACCGAGACCCCTGCTATAGTCTGTCTGAAATTAAAATCTGCATACGGTTTTATTCCTATCCCCACATCATAAGTAATTTTTTTAATTACTTCTATTGAAACAAATGCCCCAAATTCAGAATACATCTCATCAACATAATATCCGTTTCGTTTTTTATATCCCTTTGAATACGATGGTCCAACAAAGCCAGCGAAGTTCCATTGTTGATTTTCTATTCGCTTGCCAATACCTCCATGAAATTGAAACAAATAATAATTTCCGATATCATCTCCAACCAACAATACTCCAAGATTGAAATATTTTTCCTGGCGATGAAAATTAAAGTCAAGAATAAAATTATGATTTGAATAACCATAACCAAAATTCTGAGAAGCTCCAATACCTCCACTAATCCAGTTGTTGTAAACTCTAAATTTATTTTCTTTTATAATTATCTCTTTCTTGAAATTAATAACAGAATCCTTTTCTTGCGCTATGAGCGAAAAAGAAAAAAGAAAAAAGGATATGTAAAACGTTTTTTTCAAAACACTTTTATTTCATCGAACCACACATATCTTCAGGTTTTACCCAAGCATCAAATTG
>CAYPEC010000111.1:0-4056 GCA_964409625.1 uncultured Bacteroidia bacterium
TGAAGTCAATCATATAGTCGTTGCCTTTTAATCCGTAAACGTATTCAATGTATTTGTTTTTGCTTCCAGCATAAAGACGCATGCTCATGCTTTTCTTTTCATCTCCATTAATTACAAAAGCAGTTCCTTCGGGAGCAAAATAAAATGAATCGGTAGAGAAGCCTTTTGAATAAGCACTAAACTCAATTGCCATTTTTGAGGAGTCGGCATCAAATAATTTTACGGGTTTTTTATCGAAAGCGAAATAGTTTTTCAACTCAACGGATTCAATTCTTCCGCCAAGTGTAGAAACATTAATTTTTAATAATTCGTTTTCAAGTGTGATGGTCTTCTTTTCTCCTTGCACAGCATCTGAAAATGCTCCATAAATATTTTGTTTTAAAGCAATTTTTGCAGAATCGGAAATAGAGGTAAGTGCTGTATCGTTAGCAGTAATAGTAGTTATAGCGATTGCTTGTTTTTGTGGAGCAATGGTTTGCTTTTTAATTTCAGCTTGTTTTTGCTGAACGAAAGCAAGAGAATCCATTTGCTTTTTTTGCTTTTCTACTTGTTCTGGAGATGGGGACATCCAATACATCCAGCCCATAAGTATAGCGCCAATAATAACAAGTCCGATAGTTGAATTTTTATCCATTATAATCTTATCTTAAACCAATAATAAATGAGGTTGCAAATGTAATTGAATTGTTGTAATTGAAGTTAACTGCTAGTGGATTATTTTGAAACCAAAGAACCCACATTTATTGCTGCTTTTACAAAATTCACAAATAGAGGGTGAGGATTAGCAACAGTACTTTTATATTCAGGGTGAAACTGAACACCTACAAACCAAGGATGGTCTTTCAATTCTACAATTTCAACCAAGCCGCCTTCAGGATTAATTCCAGAAGCAATCATTCCTGCTTTCTCAAAATCTCCAAGATATTCATTGTTGAATTCATATCTATGGCGGTGGCGTTCCGAGATTTCTTTTTTGTCGTAAATTTCAAATGCTTTTGAGCCTTCAACAATATTACATGGATATGCGCCCAAACGCATTGTGCCTCCTTTGTTGGTTATCTTTTTTTGTGTTTCAAGCAAATCAATTACTGGAGATGGAGTAGAAGAATTCATTTCAGTTGAATGGGCTTGTTTTAAACCCATAACATTACGAGCAAACTCAATTACTGCACATTGCATTCCTAGACAGATTCCAAGAAAAGGAACATTGTTTTCGCGTGCATAACGTATAGCTTCTATTTTTCCTTCAATACCTCTGGTTCCAAAACCAGGTGCTACAAGTATTCCTTGCAAATCTTTTAATTTTTCAGCAACATTTTCTTCGGTTATACTCTCGGAGTGTATCCACTCGATATTTACTTTGCATTCGTTTTGCGCCCCTGAGTGTATAAAGCTTTCAGAGATTGATTTGTAAGAATCTTTTAACTCAATATATTTACCTATCAAACCAATTTTTACTTGTTGTTTAGGGTTTTTATATTTTTGGAGAAAATCCTTCCAGTTACTCATATCAGCATCATTTCCGGCAGGAAGATTTAGTTTTTTAAGAACCACTAAATCTAACTTTTCTTTTTCCATGAGCATTGGAACTTCATAAATAGTGCTCGCATCTATTGCTTCGATTACAGCTTCCTGCTCTACGTTGCAAAACAAGGCAATTTTTTTTCTTACTTCTTTGCTTATTTCGTGTTCCGTTCGGCAAACTAAAATATCTGGCTGAACTCCATACTCTAAAAGCATCTTTACAGAGTGCTGAGTTGGTTTTGTTTTTAATTCTCCTGTGGTGCTTAAGTAGGGTAGTAGTGTTAAGTGAATAACTAAACAATCTTTTCCAAGCTCCCATTTCATTTGTCTTACTGCTTCTACAAATGGTAAAGATTCAATATCTCCAACAGTTCCACCAATTTCAGTAATCACAAAATCGTAAGCTCCTGTTTTTGCAAGTAAGCGAATGCGGTGTTTTATTTCATCTGTAATATGAGGAATTACTTGAACAGTTTTTCCTAAATAGTCTCCACGTCTTTCTTTCTCAATCACATTTAAGTATATTCTTCCTGAAGTAACATTGTTACCTTGAGAAGTAGGGGTGTTTAAAAATCTTTCGTAATGACCCAAATCTAAATCTGTTTCAGCTCCATCATCGGTTACAAAACATTCACCATGCTCGTAAGGATTAAGAGTTCCTGGGTCTACGTTAATGTAAGGGTCAAGTTTTTGAATGGTTACTGAATAACCTCTTGCTTGTAAAAGCTTGGCAAGTGATGCGGAAACGATTCCTTTTCCTAATGAAGACGTAACTCCTCCTGTAACAAAAATATATTTAGCTGATGATGACATAAAATAGAAAGGTTTTGCAAAAATAGGAAATAAACCTAAGTTTTTAAAGAATGAAATAAAAAATACTATATAGCCTCTGCCACCACCTCTTTCACGTTAGGCATCATTCGCTTAAGCAAAGCTTCAATACCAGCTTTTAGCGTAATAGTTGACGATGGGCATCCACTACAAGCTCCTTTTAGCGATACTGTTACTACGCCTTCATTAAACGATTTAAAAGTGATTAAACCTCCATCGTTTTCTACTGCAGGACGAATGTATTGCTCCAATATTTCAATGATTTGATTTTCATCTGCATTTTTAGGAGTAACGTGCTCTGTGAAAATTACCTTGGTTTCCTTTAGTGAACTATCTGTATGAATTTCTGCTTTTGGCAACTCGGTTACAATTGGTTTTTCTTCTGCCAAATATTCTTTAATAAATTCTCTTAATTCAAGGGTAATATCTTCCCAGCTTACAGCATCTGTTTTATTGATAGAAATATAGTTCCCTGCAATAAATACGCTTTTTACAAATGGGAACTTAAAAAGTGTTGCCGCAAGAGGCGAACCTCCAGTTTCAGAGGCATTGTTGTATTGTGCCGTTGCTCCATTTTCAATCAATAGTTTATTAGCAACAAACTTAAGTGCAGAAGGATTTGGGGTGCTTTCTGCGTATATGATTATATGTGGTTTGGTAGTTGTAGTCATTTGGATATTAAATTGAAATGCAAAGATAATTTATTTGTAAGAGTTATGTTTAAATAAAAAATCGTAATTTTGTAGCGATGTTTTCAATCACAAGAAAAATAGTATCGGTATTTATTGCGTTAGTTTTTCTGTTCGCAAGTTTTGGCTTTACGATAGGGAAGATGGTTTGTGGCATGAGTGGTAAGACTACTTATTCGCTTGGCTTAATGACTGATTGTTGCAAAAAAACCAATAATGTTAACAAAACAGTATTAAAAACAAAATGTTGCCATATTGTTAATACTTCTATTTCTGTAAAAGATTATTCTCCTTCAAAAACGGTTTCGTTTAATCAGATTGATTTCGTTTTTTCTTTTATTTTTCCAATTAAAAATTATTCACTTTCGTTAATTTCTACCCCTAATTTATTTGCCATTTCTGATATTCCGCCACCTCTTAGCGGAAAACAAATTCGTACCCTTATCTCCGTTTTTAATATTTAATTTTTTATTGGTAATGCTCATAGAAGCATAATTAAACTTTTGTTTAACCAATAATAAATTCAAATGAAAATAGTTCAAAAAATAATCTTAATAAACATGCTCGCTGTTTTTTCTTCATCAATTTTTGCTCAGCATTTGATGGGGAAAGTCTTTGAAAAATCAGAAACTGGAAAAAACAATTTCCTTCCAGGGGTTAGTATTCATTGGGAAAATACAACCATTGGAGCAGTTACGGATATGGATGGAAAATATCATATTCCATTTCCTGATTCGTTACCTGCTAAGCTAATTGCAAGTATGGTAGGTTATGTTCCTGATACTTTTATTGTATATAACACTTCACAAACAGAAGTCAACTTTAATCTTAAGGGTTCTTTAACCCTTAAAGCTGTTGAAATTAAAGGAAGGCAATCATCAACCAGTGTTTCAACTTTTACTCCAATCAATACTGAAATCATTACTCAAAAGGAGTTGTTGAAAGCCGCTTGTTGTAATCTTTCTGAAAGCTTTTCAACCAATGCTTCGGTTGATGTGGCATTAACGGATGC
>CAYPEC010000112.1:0-3995 GCA_964409625.1 uncultured Bacteroidia bacterium
GTTCCTTTATTTTCAAAAGTGCTAAATCTGTTGCGGGGTCTTTGCCTATAACTTCAGCTTGGTATGTTCTTTTGTCATTTAAGGTAATGTTTATTTTATCTGCATTTTCAACCACATGATTGTTCGTTACTACATATCCATCAGATGAAATAATAACTCCTGAACCTGAACCCATTTCTACTTCTTCATCATTTTTTTGTTGTGGCTGTTGTCTTTGTCCAAAGAAATCCCTAAAAAAAGGGTCGTTGTATAAAGGATTACTGCTTTGTAGTTTTTCTTGTGATATAGATGTCTTTACGTGCACTACTGCATGTATACTCATCTCTGCAGCATCAACAAAACTTACAGATGATTCAGGTATACTTGCGGGTATGCTTACAAATTTTACAGGAGTTGAATTATTACTAATTACTTTTGTTTCTGTTTTTTGGTTAAAGTAAGTGAAAACACCCAATGCAATTACTCCTCCGAGCGTTGCCATAAATAAATTCCCTGCTATTTTTTTCATGTTTATTGTTTTTTGATTCACTCATTTAAACACAAATTTTATTCCTTTGTTTCAAATGGTAGCGTGTTTTAACAATATTTAACAGAGCGAAAAAATAAAACAACAAATCGACTGAGAAAATTTCAGTTGTGTGCCTAATAAGATTAATTTGACGGACTATGCAAACTTTTTTGCATCAGTCAAAAACTGAGCAAGACCAATATCTGTAAGAGGGTGTTTCAAAAGTGCTGTGATTGCACTTAGTGGGCAAGTAGCCACATCAGCACCAAGTTTAGCGCAGTTAATAATGTGCATTGGATGGCGCACAGATGCTGCCAAAATCTGAGTTGCATATCCGTAGTTATCATAAATTGTTCTAATATCTTCTATTAGTTGTAGACCATCTGTTGATACATCATCTAATCTTCCAATGAAAGGTGATACATAAGTAGCTCCAGCTTTAGCAGCAAGTAACGCTTGTCCGGCAGAAAAAACTAATGTGCAGTTTGTTTTAATTCCTTTTTCACTAAAATATTTTATAGCTCTTACTCCATCTTTTATCATCGGAACCTTTACCACAATTTGTTTGTGAAGTTTCGCCAATATTTCTCCTTCTTTTATTATTCCAGCATAATCGGTTGATATAACTTCGGCACTTACATCACCAGTTGCAATATTGCAAATATCAACATAGTGTTTCAAAACAGCTTCCTGACCTTTAATTCCTTCTTTAGCCATAAGCGAAGGGTTTGTGGTAACTCCATCAAGAACTCCAAGTTCTTGCGCTTCTTTTATTTGTTCCAGGTTTGCTGTGTCGATAAAAAATTTCATAATTGTGTTTTTTTGTGATGCCAAAGGTAGAATTGATAACTATTTCACAGAAAAAACTAATTAACAAATTATTAAACAAAGTGTTCTTTTTAATGTAATAATAAGCGTACGTATATTTTTATAAATTTGCGACACAAATAAAATAACATGAAACACTTAATTTCTTTATCCGCAATAGCTGTAATTTTTGTTTTTTCGGTTTCCTCTTGTAAAAAAGATAAAGTAGATACTGATACTCAATCAGCAGTAGATTACAATATCTGTGAAACTGAATTCACTCGCATTACCCCTGAAATTAATACAATTGCTTTGAATGCTCAGGGCATTAATAAAGTAGCCGCAATATGTCCTGTTGTTTCTTCTGATACCGTTTCTAATCCAAAATCAATTACAATAGATTATGCTGGAGGTTGTTTAGATTCTATTGATAATAAAGTTAGAAAAGGTCAAATAAAAATTTCTTTTTCTGGTGCTTGGAGAACAATAGGAACAAAAGCTACGGCAACATTCTCAAATTATTTTGTGAACGAAATTCAATATGAAGGCAAAGTAGAAATTACTCGCCTTGATACCTTTACTATTAACCATAAAGTGATAGGAGGGAAAGCTACCAATTCAAGCTTTTCTACGTTTTGGGATTGCGATAGAACTCTTTTTATAAATAATAGCGGAACGGTTGGAGTCTATGCGGATGATATTTATACTATTTCAGGAACAGCAAGCGGGACAGATAGAAAAGGGAAGAAATATGCTGTAGATATTAAATCAGATCTTGTTAAAAGTGCATCATGCCCTTATGTTTCTTCAGGTGTGGTTTCTATATTTCCCGATGGACTTTCCCCTAGAATTCTTGATTTTGGTTCTGGAGTATGTGATAATATCGCAACTTTGAAAATAGACGAAAGCACCTTTACAATTACAATGAAATAATTTTTTTTAAAGAAAGAAGAGTTTGTTTATTTTAATTTAATACATTTGAAAATTACAATAAAGGTTTAACCTATGGTAGACATATACGATTTCTATGATAAAATGGAGCGAAGCCAGATAATGCTCTCCTTTAAAGGCGACATTACTTCTGAGTTGTTGACATCTATTTTGCAAATCATGGAAAACAAAATGGACAATCTTCAAGAAGAACCAAAAATTAAAAAGAAGGTTTATAATGTATTGGTTGAGTGTCTGCAAAACCTTTATCATCACATGGATGAAATCCAAAATAATCAAGAAACAATAGAAGAAAAAGCAAGAACTGCCATATTCATGATTGGTAAAATAGATGATAAGTATAGTGTAATCACTGGAAATTACATTAGAAATGATAATATTGAGGGTTTGAAAAAAAGATTGGATGAGATTAATAATTTTTCAAAAGAAGAATTAAAAGAATATTACAGAAAAACACTAAATAACGGAGAGATGTCAGCTAAAGGTGGAGGAGGTTTGGGAATGATTGATATTGCTCGTAAATCAGGTAGTAAATTAGATTACGACTTTCAACCTTTAGACCCAAAATATTCGTTTTTTAGTTTAAAAGTAAAAATAACACATAACTAAATTTATCTTTGCAGTATGGAAAAAATTAACATTGAAGGTACACCAAAAACGCCAACTATTCTATTTGACATGGTTACTGGAGTGCTTGAAATTAAAGGAAGATCGATCCCTGAAAATTCTATAGAGTTTTATAAGCCAATTGTAGATTGGTTAGAAAAATATTCGAAAACTCCGAAGTCGAACACGAATGTAAATATTCAATTGGAATATTTTAATACAAGTTCTTCTAAATGTATTTTGGATGTTTTTAAAAAATTAGAAGCAATTCATAAAGGAGGAAATCAAGTTGTTATTAACTGGTTTTATGAGGAAGATGATGAGGATATGTTAGAGGCAGGAGAAGATTACCAAGCAATCATCAACATTCCTTTTAAGATGATGCAAATAGAAGAAAATTAAAATTTAATTCGAACAAATTCTATAGAAAAGGGAAGCAACGTCTTCCTTTTTTTATGTTTTAGTTTCTTGAAATTGCAAATTAGCCCAAGTCGTAAATCATGAAAAATAAGATATATCAACCCGAATGTCAACATTGCACAGCTCGCTTTAAATCTGTTTTCTGTGAGCTTCAAGATGAAGAGTTAGAACATTTAAATAATTCTAAAGGTTGCACGTCCTATAAAAAAGGTCAAGTTATTTTTTCGGAAAGCTCACGACCGCTTGGATTGTTTTGTGTTAACTCAGGAAAAGTAAAGTTGACAATGCTAGGAGAAGAAGGGAAGGGGCAAATAATACATCTCGCTAAAGATGGAGATATCATGGGTTATAGAGCTTTGTTAAGCGGAGACACATATTCTTGTTCTGCAACAGCAATTGAGGATGCAAATGTTTGTTTTGTTCCAAAATCTGTATTCTTTTCAATGGTAGAAAAAAATACTAGTATATCTATGCAGTTAATGAAATTGCTTTCCTCCGAATTAAAAACTGCCGAAAAAAGTATTACTGATTTGGCGCAAAAGCCAGTGAGAGAAAGATTAGCTGAGGCCTTGCTTTTTTTGAAGGAGACGTATGGTTTTGAACAAGATGGAGCCACAATCAATGTTACTCTATCTCGTGAAGAAATTTCAAATATTGTTGGAACTGCTACTGAAAGCGCTATTCGTCTTCTTTCTGAATTTAA
>CAYPEC010000113.1:0-3915 GCA_964409625.1 uncultured Bacteroidia bacterium
GAATGCATACCTGCAATGGATTGTACGGTGTATTGTATTCAATGCCTTCTGTTCCCGGAATGCATCCTCTATCGAATGTCTACACTGCTAATCAAAATTTTTATGGAATGCCATCGGTGCTGAAAGAAAATGGTTATTCCACTAATTTTTTCTGTACTCACTTTGAAGAATTCGATAACATGGGATTCTTTCTTCGCAACAATGGTTTTGATAATTTCTTTAGTGCAAAAGAATATGAATCAAATTTGAGTGAAGGAATGTTTGGCGTTTCAGATGAAACACAATATAATTTTGCTTTGAATAAATTCAATGAACTTGGAAATTTCGGAAAGCCATTCTTCTCCGCAATGCTAACCATAAGCACACATGAGCCGCCAACATTACCCAAGAAAACATCTTTTAAGCCCAAAAGTCAAATTGCTTTTGAGCAAGTTTATGAATATGCAGATTGGGCTTTAGGAAATTTCATGAATAAATGTTCAAAGGAAAAATGGTTTGACAACACTATATTTATTTTTGTTGCTGACCATGGCTGCAACATGCCAAACTCTTACGAACTTCCACTCTCCTATCACCATTCTCCATTTATTATTTATTCTCCATCAATTATAAAGGCTCCGCAGGAAATTAACAAGCTTGCTTTGCAAGAAGATATTTTTCCAACCTTGATGGACTTATTAAAAATGAATTATACAAACACTACACTCGGAATAAATTTGTTTTCCGAGAAGCGTCCGTTTGCTTTTTTCTGTAAAGATTATCTTATTGGCTGCCTAAATGAAAAGCATTTTCTCATCATCCGAAAATTTGGCGGTGAATCATTACATGATTATTCAAATAACAATCCTGAAAATACAATAGAGCAACATCGCTCCTTAGCTGATAGCATGAAAACTTATACTTACTCCATGCTTGAAACAGCGCAATGGTTACTCATCAATAAAAAATTGGGTAAGCAAAAATAAAAAAGCACATCTATTGTGATGTGCTTTTTCTTTTGTGTGAACCCGGAGGGAGTCGAACCCCCAACCTCTTGATCCGTAGTCAAGTACTCTATCCAGTTAAGCTACGGGTCCTTTTTTGAAGCGGCAAATATACTGCTTCCAATATTATCTGCAAATTATTTATCTTTTGCTGGCTTTTGTTGCCCAGGTTTTGCAATAGAATCACGCATTTGCGTATCTGCTTGAATATTTTGCATCTTGTAATAATCCATAATTCCTAAGTTTCCACCTCTAAATGCTTCTGCTATTGCCTTAGGGATTTCTGCTTCTGCTTCAATTACTTTAGCTCTTGCTTCTTGTGCTTTAGCTTTCATCTCTTGCTCGTAAGCTACAGCCATTGCTCTTCTTTCCTCTGCTTTTGCTTGTGCTACTTTTAAATCTGCACTTGCTTGTTCTGTTTGTAATTTTGCTCCAATATTTTCTCCTACATCAATATCGGCAATATCAATAGATAAAATTTCAAATGCAGTACCAGCATCTAATCCTTTATGCAAAACTGTTTTAGAAATTTGGTCTGGATTTTCAAGAACTGTTTTATGATCATTTGCAGAACCTACTGTAGTTACAATACCTTCACCAATTCTTGCCAAAATAGTTTCCTCTCCTGCTCCACCCACTAACTGTTTGATGTTTGTTCTTACAGTTACTCGTGCTTTTACCACTAATTGGATTCCGTTTTTTGCAACTGCTGAAACGGGAGGAGTATTTATTACTCTTGGATTAACTGACATCTGAACGGCTTCAAATACATCCCTACCTGCAAGGTCAATTGCAGTAGCGGCTTTAAAATCTAACGGAATATTTGCTTTATCAGCAGAAATAAGTGCATTCACAACAGATTGAACGTGTCCACCTGCGAGAAAATGTGCTTCTAATTCGTCACGAGTAAGCTTTAATCCTGCTTTGGTTGAGTTTATCATTGCGTTGACAATAATGGATGGTGGAACTTTTCTCCAACGCATAAAAATTAATTGTATCAACGACACTTTAACTCCTGACAACAATGCTGAAAACCATAATCCAACAGGAATAAAATAAGTAAATAATACTAAAAAGAAAATTAGACCAACTACAACAGCGGCTATTAATAAGCCAGGATTACTAGTTAATAATAAAATGGTTTGAATCATGATTGTTTGTTTTTTAGGTTTACGATAATTTTTGAGGACGATATTTTCATTACTTCTATTTCTGTATTTTCATTTATAAAACCATTGAAGGATTGAACTTCAACCTGCATGTTATTAATCATTGCTTTCCCCATTGGAGCAAGACGCGAAATAGTTACTCCAAAATCGCCCTCTTTTATATTAATATCAAGAGCTTCTATTTTACTATCACTATTGGAATGCAGCGTAACTTTATTCCAAGTATTCGAACGAAAAATTAAAATTAATACAATGGCAGTAATAACAGTGCTTGAAAGCAAAATATAATTTCCTACGGTAGTTCCGTGATTATAATATGCATACAAAATTGCAACGAGCATTAGCCCTGCTCCTATCACTCCTACTATAAATCCAGGAAGAATTAATATTTCAAGAATTACAAGTACTAATCCAACAACAAGAAGAAGTATAATCGCAGTTAATGTCATTAATATTTATTTTTTATAATATTTAAGAGCTTGTGGCATAAATTCTTTTAAATCCGCAATACGTGTTTCATCACTTGGGTGAGTACTTAAAAGTTCTGGTGGTTTTTGCCCACTTGATGATTTCGACATTCTTTCCCAAAATGCAATTGCTGCCTGAGGGTCATATCCTGCTATCGCTGCAAACACCAACCCTATTTTATCTGCTTCGCTTTCATGAGTACGAGAATATTTCAAAATTCCTAAAGTAGAAAAAGCACCAAAAGATTGATTAAATACATTTTGAGTTTCTGCCGGCCTTTGCGAAACTGCTACAGCAACTGCTAAACCTCCCAATTGAGCAGCCATTTGCTGGCTCATTCTTTCGTTTCCATGACGTGCAACAGCATGCGCAATTTCGTGTCCCATTACAACTGCAAGCGATGCCTCATCCTGCGTGACAGGCAACAATCCTGTGTAAACAACAACCTTTCCTCCTGGCATACACCAAGCATTAACAGTGGCATCATTCACTAAATTAAATTCCCATTGATAACCTTCAAGACGATTACTTAAACCTTTATCTTTCATGAATTGCTCAACAGCAACTTGAATTTTTTTTCCAATGCCTCTAACCATCTGAGTTCGCGCATCTGAATCTGGCAATGGAGGATTTTTACTTAAAAATTCGGTGTAACTCGTTACGCTCATTCCAATCAACTCTGATTCGCGCACAAAACTTACTTGTCTTCTACCGGAGATAGGTACACGTGTACAGGATGTTACAACTGCTATAAATGATAGTGTAAAAATTATCTTTTTCATAAACTGTATTATTCTATTTCTGCTGTTAAACCTCTTTCTAATAAAGCTGAACAATATGGAACTAATTTTTCATATTCTCCATTTTTAACAGCGCATTTTCCTTTGTAGTGAATTAAATAAGTACACTGCTCTGCCTGTATTGGCTCATGTCCGAGCACCTGAATGAGTGTTTCAGTTACAAAACCAAAAGTGTTAAAATCATCATTGTAAAGTACAATTTGCTTTTCAGCTACTTCAAGTGTAATGGAGTCTAATAAATCTTCTTTGGATATTTTTGTTTGATTCATTTTCTAATTTTATTGAAACGCAAATATAGCTATTAGTTAGATTGTTTTTGAGGTAAAGATTAAAGATTATTTAGCAATTAAAGAAGCGAATCAAAATCTATTTTCCACTTAATTCTCTTGCTTTTTGGAGAGAAATTTTAACTCCATTTTGGTAAGCAACTACAAATGCATCAGCTATCCCTGCTCCTACTACATCTGCTTTAAATATATTAGCAGTTTCGTAATC
>CAYPEC010000114.1:0-1451 GCA_964409625.1 uncultured Bacteroidia bacterium
ACTCTCACATTCACTTTTATTTCTTTATCTCCACCCACACGAGCAATTTTATTTTCCTGCAAAGCTCTTAACACCTTTGCCTGTGCAGATAAACTCATATCTCCAATTTCATCCAAAAAAATTGTTCCGCCTTCAGCTAACTCAAATTTTCCTTTACGCTGAGCCACAGCAGAAGTAAACGCGCCTTTTTCATGTCCAAACAATTCACTCTCTATTAATTCAGATGGAATAGCAGCACAATTAACTTCTATCAAAGGAGCATTAGAACGATTACTTTTTTCATGAATATGTCGGGCAACTAATTCTTTTCCTGTTCCGTTGCTTCCAGTAATCAACACTCTTGCATCAGTTGGTGCAACGCGCTCAATCATTTCTTGAATTTGTTTGATTGCTTTTGAATCGCCAATCATATCAAATGTTTTGCTCACTTTTTTCTTCAACACTTTTGTTTCAGTAACAAGCATTGATTTATCCATCGCATTACGAATAGTAACCAATAAACGATTCAAATCAAGCGGCTTTGCAATGAAATCAAAAGCTCCTTTCTTTACCGCTTCCACAGCAGTTTCAATGTTTCCATGTCCTGAAATCATTACAATCGGAGAATCAATATTCGAAGCAATTACTTTGTCAAGCAATTCCAAACCATCAATCTTTGGCATTTTAATATCACACAACACCACATCAAATTTTTCTTTCTGAAGAATAGTCCAGCCCTCTTGTCCATCAGCAGCTTCATCTACTTTAAAATTTTCGTATTCTAAAATCTCGCGTAATGTTTTACGAATACTTTTTTCATCATCAATAATTAAAATTTTTGCCATGAGGTTTGTTTAATTGTTTATTAGTTCAATAGTAATGAATGAAAATCAAAGGTAAAAAAAATTAAAAACAAAAATAATACAGACTATGTATTTAATAACTCACTAATAACACCTTCTTTAAGCGCATAAGTAGATAATCGCATTTTAGAAATTTCAAATTCGGTAATTACAAAGTGAACAATAATACTAGATACCACAATCATATCAACTCTCATTTCTATCAATCCTTTCATTTTTAATCTCTCTTGTTTTTTTGATTTTAAAAGCTCTTCATAAATAATATTGCAATCATCCAGATTAAAATCATATTCGGTTTTATCATCCAATATCTTAATATCATAAAAACGATGCGCAATCATATCAGCCAAACTCTCAAAAGAGCCTGAAGAACCTATCAATTCAGTTACAGGATATTTTTTCAAAGCTTCTGCAAGTGGTTTTAGTTGCTCTCTTAGATATTGCTTTAATGCTTCTGTTTCGTTTTCTTTTATTGGGTCTGAGGGATTAAATTTTTCAAGTAAACGAGAAGCACCCAACAAAAAACTTTGTTTCCAAAATATTTCATTTTTATTAGCAATAATAAACTCTGTACTACCACCACCAATATCAATAATTAATGATTTTTCA
>CAYPEC010000114.1:1551-3909 GCA_964409625.1 uncultured Bacteroidia bacterium
ACAGGCACTTTGGTATTATAAACAATTGTAAATTCTTTAGCAGAAGAAATATCTGCAATCAGCAAATTAAAAGTATTTGTACCTAAATCTATAATGGAAATACGCATGCGATTAGATTAGTCTTTATAGAATAACCACTTTCCAAGTTCTCTCCATGAAGTTTTTTTGCCATACATTAAAATTCCTGTACGATAAATTTTAGCTGCAAGCCATGTTGTAAATAGAAAGCCAAGTATTAACAATCCCATTGATAAAAATATTTCCCAGGCAGGAACTCCAAATGGAAGACGCACCATCATTACAACTGGTGAAGTAAATGGAATTATCGAAGTCCAAAATGCAAGGGAACTATTAGGATCTTGCACTACTGTTTGCGCAATGATAAATGAAAAAATTATTGGAATTGTTACCGGCAACATAAACTGCTGAACATCCGCTTCATTATCTACTGCAGAGCCAATTGCTGCAAACAAAGCTCCATAAAGCAAATAGCCACCCAAGAAATAAAACAAGAAACACATTATTATAACTGGAATATCGATTGATTTAAAATCTGAAAACATTTCCAAAACCTCTGAAGGATTCTCGGTTTGATTTGATTTTAATGCGTTTAAATCCGCTCCTTTTGTCAATACTTCTTGTTTTTGTATTTCCCTTTTTACCAAATCTTTATCTACTCCTTTAAATACTGTGGCCTGCACAACGCTTGTAATGGTAAGTGTAAGAACGAGCCATAAAACAAATTGAGTTAAACCTACAAGTGCAATACCTATAATTTTCCCCATCATTAGTTGAAATGGTTTTACTGAAGAAATTATCACCTCCACTATTCTACTAGTTTTTTCTTCAATTACACCGCGCATAATTTGAGCTCCATACAAGAATATAAAAAAATAAATCAGTATGGCTCCACCAAAGCCAATAGCCATACTCACGCCTGTATTTGTCTTTTCGCTATCGCCATTCTCATCTTGCTTTTTAGTAATTACATGAATATTAGCTCTGGCATTTTTAATAATATCAGGAGTGATATTATTTTCAAGAAGCTTATAATCAAAAATTATTTTTTCAATACTCGAACTTATATATTCTTCTGTAGCAATGCCTGGCTGACTTTTATAATAAAGTGTAACGGCATTTCCACCAGATATTATATTGCTCGGTATATAAAGCAATGTAGTATAATCAGTATCATAAAATCTGGCTTTTGCCTCTTCAATTGTAACTGGAGGATAATCGAATTCTACGCTTTCACTCTTCGGAATAATTCCTTTAAAAATTTGGCTATCATCTATCACTTCAATTTTTTGAGCGGACTTTTCTTTCATTGCCATCCATACAGGAACAATCATCAATCCTGCCATTAGCAAAGGACCTACAATAGTCATGATGATGAAAGATTTTTTCTTAACCCTTGTTAAGTATTCTCTTTTTATAATTAATAAAATTTTATTCATGTCAATATCTTTTATAATTATTCAGTATATGAAACTTCAGTGACAACAACATTTTGCTCCTTAACTTTCGAAATAAAAATATCATTCATGCTTGGAATTATTTCTTTAAAAGAATGAATTTTTACAACTGGCAAAACAGAACTCAACAAATCATTTGGAGTATTATTTCTCAATAATTTCACTTTCACAGTATTTACTCCATCCTCTGTTTTGTCTTCCAGCAACTCAGCTCCAGCCCACAGAGCATTAGTAAAACCAATCATATTTCCCTCAAAAGAAATTTCAAATGTATTCGACTTGAATGTTTTTCTTATTTCTTTAACCGAACCATCTAATATCTTTTTAGATTTATTGATAAGCGCAATATCATCACACAATTCTTCAACCGAACCCATGTTGTGAGTAGAGAAAATAATGGTTGTTCCCTTCTTCTTCAACTCTAAAATTTCTTGTTTTATTAAGTTTGCATTTATAGGGTCAAAGCCGCTGAAGGGTTCATCTAAAATCAACAACTTAGGTTCATGTAAGATGGTTACAATAAACTGAACTTTCTGCTGCATACCCTTCGAAAGTTCTTCTACTTTTTTATTCCACCAAGTTTCAATTTCAAATTTTCGAAACCATTCTCTCAATTTTTTCAGAGCATCATTTCTTGAAAGTCCTTTTAATTGAGCTAAATAAAGGGCTTGCTCTCCCACCTCCATTTTTTTATACAAACCTCTTTCCTCTGGTAAATAGCCAATATCATCAACATGCTTTCGCATTAACTTCTCGCCATTAAAAAATATTTCGCCTTTATCAGGTGCTGTAATATGATTAATAATTCGTATAAGAGTTGTTTTACCCGCTCCATTCGGACCAAGCAACCCAAAAATAACTCCTTGCGAAACATCTATTGAAA
>CAYPEC010000115.1:0-3868 GCA_964409625.1 uncultured Bacteroidia bacterium
CGTTAAAACAAATTGTCGTAATTCTGAAATTATTTTCTTCTATTAAGTATCACAAACAAATTCCCTTCTCTTTCTTTCATCAACATCCATTTGTTAAATACAAATTAAGTTCAGCTAAATTTTAGTTCATGTTGGTTTTACTTTTGTCTTAATGGTACTATACCGATACGGTATCTGTAATTGTCCAATAAACTGGACTTTAACAGCTACTCTATCGGTATTGCGCAAAATCTAAATTTTTAAAATGGTGCTTAATTACATTTGGGTTGCATTCTTCCTCATTGCATTTGTAGTGGCTTTGCTGCAATTTATTTTCACAGGCAACGCAGATGTTTTCTCCAACATCATCAACAGTACTTTCGATTCTTCTAAAACAGCTTTTGAAATTTCAATTGGCTTAACAGGTATTATGAGTCTTTGGCTCGGCATTATGAACATTGGCGAAAAAGCAGGAGCCATCAATTTTCTTTCACGCATTGTTGGTCCTTTTTTTTCTCGTCTGTTTCCAGAGATTCCTAAAAATCATCCCGCAACAGGAAACATTTTGATGAACTTTTCTGCCAATATGCTTGGCTTGGATAATGCAGCTACACCACTTGGCTTAAAAGCAATGCAGAGTTTGCAAGACATTAATCCAAACAAAGACACCGCAAGCAATGCACAAATAATGTTTTTGGTTTTAAACACTTCAGGGCTCACCATTATTCCTGTAAGCATTCTTGCTCAGCGAGCAATATTAGGCGCTGCAAACCCTTCGGATATTTTTATTCCTGTTTTAATTGCCACTTTCTTTTCTACTTTCTGCGGGTTAATTGCACTTTCAATAAAACAAAAAATAAATTTATTCGATAAAGTTTTATTGTCATGGTTAGTGGGATTGATGGTTTTTATCTCTCTTATTATTTGGTACTTTTCGGGTTTAAGCCAAGAATCTTTGCAAAAACAATCTTCCTTTTTCAGCAATGGAATTATTTTCACGCTCATAATTTCATTTATGCTTGGCGGATTAAAAAAGAAAATAAATATCTACGAAACTTTTGTTGAAGGCGCAAAGCAAGGTTTTGAAACTGCCATAAAAGTAATTCCGTTTTTAGTTGCCATGTTAGTAGGCATAGCAGTTTTTAGAGCATCAGGAGCTATGGCTTATTTAGTAGATGGAATTAAATATGTAATTGCAGCAATGGGCATGGATACAGCATTTGCAGATGCCTTACCAACAGCCATTATGAAACCACTCAGCGGAAGCGGAGCCAAAGGAATGATGATTGACACTATGAAAACTTATGGAGCAGATTCTTTTGCAGGTCGCTTATCATGCATCTTTCAAGGTGCTGCCGATACTACTTTTTATATAGTTGCATTGTACTTTGGTTCGGTTGGAATTAAGAAAACAAGATATGCAATTGGCTATGGTTTGTTTGCCGATTTGTGTGGAGTAATTGCTGCCATTGGGGTTGCGTATTTATTTTTTGGCAGAGCATAAGCGATGTCAATTCGAGTTTTGCCGAAGGCAATTATCGAGAATGTGGGAATAATTATATTTCTCGATACGCTTCGCTACTCGAAATGACCTAAAACATATTGAGAACAAATGAAAAACTTTCTAAAAAAACTTCCTCGCATACTTTTAAAAATTCTGCTTTGGTTTTTCGGTCTAAGCATTGTGTCGGTAATTCTTTTCAGATTTATTCCAATACCTATAACTCCTTTGATGCTTATTCGCTTTGGCGAACATCTTGCTGAAGGAAAATCAATGAAACTAAAAAAAGACTGGGTTTCATTTGACGAGATTTCAAACAATCTTCAATTGGCTGTGGTGTGTTCGGAAGACCAAAACTTTTTAAATCATTATGGCTTTGATTTGGGCGCAATTGAAAAAGCAATTAAGCACAATAAAAAAAGTAAGCGCAAAAGAGGTGCAAGTACTATTAGTCAACAAACAGCAAAAAATGTTTTTTTATGGGATGGCAGAAGCTGGATTAGAAAAGGATTTGAAGTATATTTTACTTTTTTGATTGAAACCCTTTGGAGCAAAGAACGAATCATGTGTGTTTACTTAAATGTGATTGAAATGGGCGATGGAATATATGGTGCAGAAGCGGCATCGCAAATATTTTTTCATAAAAAAGCAGGTAAACTATCTACATCCGAAGCTGCATTAATAGCAGCAGTATTACCAAACCCAATAAGATTTTCAGCAGCAAAACCAAGCGGATATATTAGAGGAAGGCAAAGCTGGATAGTTGGTCAAATGAGCAACTGGGGCGGAAAATTAGATTACGAACAAGAATCTAAATAACGAATTTTATTTCTTTGAAGTCAAACATCTTTTCTTCTTCATTATCAAATAAAACACAAAGTTTTCCCTCACTTGAAATTGAAACAACCATACCCGAAATAATTTCTCCATTCAATTCAAACTTTATCCATTCATTGTATCCATAAAGTTTTTCCAAATACTCTTCGTCTATTGCTCCTACTCCATTATTACTTGCTTGTAAATACCTTGCTTCCAAATAAGAACAAATTTCTTCTACGCAATTTTTTACTTCAAATGCATCGCCTGTAAATTGTTTCAAGGAAGTTGCATTTAATCCGTATTGGTCAAATTTTTCTTGATTAATATTAATACCAATTCCAATTACAGTAGAAGATATACGTTGATCTTTCAATTGGTTTTCTATCAAAATTCCACATATTTTTTTCTCTCCAACAAGTATGTCATTTGGCCACTTTATTAGCACAGAATCGGACAAATCAGGAATAGTTGACAGAAAGTCTGACACCGCAAGCGAAGCAATTTTATTAAGCAAAAATAAATTTGAAGTTGAAATAAATTTGGGATATACTACTATGCTGAATGCGGCATTTTTATTGGGTTCCGAAACCCAAGTGTTTCCTCTTTGACCTCTGCCTGAAGTTTGATTTTTTGTAAAATAAACAGTCCCATCAGGCACTTTCCCTCCACGTAATTTTTCAATGGCATAAGTGTTGGTTGATTCTGCATGTTCAAGTTCTATAAAATTTCGACCGACAAAGAGTGTTTCCATATATTTTTGAGGCAAAAATATTGATACATTTGCACCTTAAAGGTAAAATAAAACAAAACACCTCATTACATTGTTAGATAAGTTTAAATAATGGCAAAAAAGAAAGTAGTAGCAAAAGCAAAAAAGAAAGCGCAACCGAAAAAAACAGTCGCAAAGAAAACCGTTGCAAAAAAAGCAGTTGCAAAACAAACAATTAAAAAAGCAGTAAAAAAGCTAACTCCTAAAAAAGACGAAAAAAGGGTATTGGTAAACACTATTATCGAAGGTATTCTTGACAAAAAAGGAAAAAATATTGTTTGTCTTGATTTAAGAAAAATTGAAAACAGAGTTTCTGACTACTTTATTATTACCGAAGCAGACTCAACAACACAAGTACACGCAATAGCCGATTCTATTGAAGACTCGGTTAAGAAAAATTTAAAATACAATCCATTTCATTCTGAAGGATTTCAAAATTCAGAATGGATATTGATTGATTATGTAGATGTAGTAGTTCATATTTTTCAAGGATCTATTCGCCAACTTTATAACCTTGAAGGACTTTGGGCAGATGCAGAGGAAATTGAGTTGAAATTAAAATACTAATTAAGTAAAGATTTAAGAGAGATGAGCGAAGAAAAAAAAGACAACAAAAACCAATTTGAAAAAGTAAAGGAAAAATTTTCAAAAAAAAATCCTTCCCCTAAAAATTCATTTAATTTGAATTGGATTTATTTAGCCATTGCAGTTGTTCTATTCAGCATAATGTCAATGAACTTTAAGCCCGAAGCAAAACAAGTAACACTTCCGCTTTTTGAAGAAACAATGCTCAAAAAAGG
>CAYPEC010000116.1:0-3786 GCA_964409625.1 uncultured Bacteroidia bacterium
CCTTCATTTGGACATTACTTATATTCATCTGCATTTCGGCAATCCTTATTTTCGGGTAAAGTTTAGGAGCAATAACCTAAATTCATTTCATTTTAAAAAGGCCTTTACGATTTTTCGTTAGGGCTTTTTCATTAATAATAAGCGTACTATAAAAACAAAAAATCCTGATAAATTTCTTTATCAGGATTCGGGTGGGAACTACTGGGTTCGAACCAGTGACCCTCTGCTTGTAAGGCAGATGCTCTGAACCAGCTGAGCTAAGCTCCCATTTACTTTCGTAGCCCGTAGGGGAATCGAACCCCTGTTACCAGGATGAAAACCTGATGTCCTAACCCCTAGACGAACGGGCCATTTTTTTAAAAATGGAGTGCAAATGTATACCTTTTTTGATTTTCAGCAAAGAAATAGTAAAAAAAATTAGTCGATCTGGTCGTTATCCGCATTAAACCTAAAGCCCAGACGCTTCCCAGTTTGAATTTGCATTCTGTTGTTGGCTTCCATAATTTCCTGAACACTTATTTCTTTTACATTGTCGAATGGAGGAGTAAATAAATCAAAATCAAGCGAATAAAGTATCGCTGATTCGACAATATTTTTTAATACCTCTTTATTAATTAGTGAATTTACAAAATCATTGTAAAGAAATCCAAGCTGTCTTTTACCTTCAACAAAGTAATGTTTTTCTCTATTTATGAATAATCGTGCTATTAAATAACCAACATCTCCCCCACGAGAATATTTAAAAGAATCGGAAAGAAAATTGTAGACATTTATCATTCCGCAATAGGAATTGAATTCGTGCTCTTTTACGTATGATGTTTTCCAAATAGCATGGCTTTTATCAAATTCAAACACATTGGTATGCATGTAAAAAATGAGTGTATCCCCTGCCACCCTGAGATGTGCCTCAAATTCGCCTTTATCCTTATATTCAATTATTATTCTTTTATCAAGTTCTGATGCATTGTTTTTTAATTCTTCAGCTACGCTTTTTAAAACTTCTTTCAAATCATCAAAAATTACTTTTGTTTGATGATATACATCTTGTTTCATTGCAGATTTTTCGCGCAATGTTTTGATGATCATATCGTGAGGTTTTTTATTCATGCAGTCAATTTTTAAGCTAAACTACTAATATGCTTTGGCAAAAACAACTCTTTGCTGAGATGGCTTTCCCGTTAAAATACACTTTCCTTGTTCCTGCTTATTATTTAAAGGTATGCAACGAATTGTGGCTTTTGTTTCTTCTTTAATTTTAATTTCAGTTTCAGTTGTACCATCCCAATGAGCAAAAACAAATCCTCCTTTTTCATCTAACACTTTTTTGAACTCTTCATAAGTATCAACATGATGCATATTTTCTTCACGAAAAGTTAGTGCTTTTCTGTAAAGATTATCTTGAATTTGGTCAAGCAGATTTGCAATTTTTTGTTCAATTCCAACAATTTGCAATGATTCTTTTTCGCGTGTGTCTCGTCTTGCAATTTCTACTGTTCCATTTTCTAAATCCTTTGGTCCAATTGCTATTCTGACAGGAACACCTTTCATTTCATACTCTGCAAATTTCCAACCCGGACGTTGTGAGTCACGATTATCATATTTCACCGAAATGTTTTTTTCTTCCAGTGACTTTTTAATTTTCAATGCTACTTCTGAAATTTGCGCTAATTGTTCCTCCCCTTTATAAATAGGAACTATTACCACTTGTATAGGAGCCAATTTTGGAGGGAGAACAAGTCCATTATCATCTGAGTGAGCCATGATTAATGCTCCTATTAATCTAGTAGAAACTCCCCAAGAAGTTGCCCACACATGGTCTAATTTTCCTTCTTTATTAGCAAATTTTACATCAAATGCTTTTGCGAAATTTTGTCCAAGAAAGTGTGAAGTTCCTGCTTGAAGTGCTTTGCCATCTTGCATCAATGCTTCAATACAATATGTTTCAACAGCTCCAGCAAATCTTTCATTTTGAGTTTTAATTCCTTTTAAAACGGGGAGAGCCATAAATTTTTCGGCAAATTCAGCATATACATCAAGCATTTGATTTGTTTCTTCAATCGCTTCTTTTTCTGTTGCATGTGCTGTATGCCCTTCTTGCCAAAGGAACTCAGCAGTTCTTAAAAAAAGTCTGGTTCGCATTTCCCATCTAACTACGTTTGCCCATTGATTAATAAGCAAAGGTAAATCTCGGTAAGATTGAATCCACCCTTTATATGTATGCCAAATAATGGTTTCGGAAGTTGGTCGTATAATTAATTCTTCTTCCAATTTTGCATCTTCATCAACTACAATTCCGCTACCATCTTCTGCATTTTTTAAACGATAATGAGTTACAACAGCGCACTCTTTTGCAAATCCATCTACGTGCGAAGCTTCTTTAGTAAAAAAAGATTTTGGAATAAAAAGAGGGAAATATGCATTTACGTGACCTGTATCCTTAAACATTTTGTCTAATGCTGCTTGCATTTTTTCCCAGATAGCATAGCCATGTGGCTTAATTACCATACAACCTCTAACAACTGAATGCTCTGCCAAGTCAGCTTTTGTAACTAAGTCGTTATACCATTGTGAATAATTCTCCTCGCGTGTAGAAAACTCTTTGCTCATTTTTGTTGTTTGTGGTATAAATTTTGTAACTTTATAATCAGATTTTTTGTCAATTGAATCACAAAAATAGAAAATTAAACCTATTGAACTTTTTTTATTCATACAATAAAAAACTCAGCACCATGAAGACAAATTTTATCAGCTTGTTTGCAATAGCAATAGTTGTTGCATCATGCTCAACAAGCCAAATGGCTTCAAAGCAAGTGGATGATGATGTTTATTTTTCTACAAAAGATTTAAAGAAAACTGCTCCCGCTACTGCTCAAACTTCAGAGCAATCGGATTATGTTGAGAGCAATCAAACCCAAACAAATAGCTCTACCTCTACTACTTCATCGGATGATTATTACGATAAATCTTATTCTAATCATGTAACTGGCTTGTATAATCCTTATGGTGGTTATGGATATTACAATCCTTGCTACACAAGTGCTTTTGGTTATCCTTCAAATTACTATGGCTCTGGATTAAGTATTTCATTGGGTTACAACTATTCCTTTGGAAATGGACTTTATATGGGCATTGGAAATTCTTGGGGATACAATCCTTATGGTTCATATTATGGGGGATATAATAATCCCTACATGAGTTATAACAATGCTTTTTGGAATGGTTATTACTCTGGAGTTAATTCAAATTATTACGGTAATTATTATAGTGGTGCTGAATATGGAAATCGTTATTATGGTGCAAGAAAAACATTAGCAGCAAATTCAAATGTTGTTTCAAAGCCAAGCGGAAGAATGATGAGAGCCCCTATTAAACCTATAGAAATTAAAACTGTTGGCTCAAAAGAATTGGGAAATGCAGAAAGACCTGTTAATACAAGAGGAGGCAAACCTGTGGTTAAAACAGAAGAGAAAAAATCAGAGAAAGGAAGATTTGATATTGGAAAAGTGTTTAATCAATCTGGTGATGACAATAAGAAGAGCGACAAAAGCCGCAACACAAATATTCAAAGCACTCCAACAAGACAATCGAACCCACAACCAAGCAGAAGTGTTAGTGCGCCTAGAAGAAGGTAATAGTGTTATCTAGATTTTTTACATATTTTTTGCTTTTTATTACAGCAAATCTTTTTGCTCAAAATGATATTGATGCATTAAGATATTCGCAACTTACCTTTGGAGGAACAGCCCGCTTCAGTTCTATGGCTGGTTCTATGGGAGCTTTAGGGGG
>CAYPEC010000117.1:0-3778 GCA_964409625.1 uncultured Bacteroidia bacterium
CTTCGCCTCCCAAGTGGATGAAAGACCCATATCCTTGGGATTGGCTGATTGAGTGCGAAAAGAAGTAGAAAATCCATCTTCTAATTAAATCAAATACTTTTGCAGAATGCAAAAAATACTTTTTCTCGATAAAAATCATCCTTTGCTTCACGAAAATTTAAGCAAGGCGGGTTTTGTTTGTGAGCATGATTATGCTTCGAGCAAAGAAGAAGTAGAAAATAAAATTGCAAATTATTCAGGCATTGTAATTCGCAGCCGATTTAAAATTGATAAGTCATTTATTGATAAAGCAACTAATCTGAAATTTATTGCACGTGTAGGTGCAGGTATGGAAAATATTGATGTTGCTTATGCCGAGAGCAAAGGAATAAAATGTCTTCATGCACCAGAAGGAAATCGAGATGCCGTTGGTGAACATGCAATTGGTATGTTACTTTCATTATTTAATAATTTGAACAAAGCCGATAGAGAAGTGAGGGAAGGTAAATGGCTGAGAGAAGAAAACAGGGGAGAAGAACTTCAGGGAAAAACAATTGGTATTATTGGTTTTGGAAATATGGGAAGTGCTTTTGCGCAACGCTTAAAAGGCTTTGATGTTAAGGTTTTGGTATATGATAAGTACAAAAAAATAGACCTATCCCCTCCCGAAGCATCGGGACTTCCAGAAGGGAATGGAGATGTTGAGCAGGTTGACATGAAAAAAATATTTGAAGAGGCAGATGTTGTTTCTATTCACCTTCCATTAACAGATGAAACAAATTATTTGATTAACGATTCATTTATTAATTCATTCAAAAAAAATATTTACATCATCAATACTTCTCGGGGTAAATGCTTGAATACTGACGATTTGGTAAAGAATATAAAAATAGGGAAAGTGTTGGGAGCTTGTTTAGATGTTTTAGAATATGAATCAACTTCCTTTGAAGGAATTAATTCTTCTAACAACCAACAACCAACAACTATCAACTATTTGTTGTCTTCCAATAAAGTAATTCTTAGCCCTCATATTGCTGGCTGGACATATCAAAGCAATGAAAAGATGGCAAGAGTTTTGGCAGAAAAGATTTTAAAATTAAACTAATATGAAAAAATTATTTGCGCTTTTTTCTTTTCTTCTTTCACTTCAGCTTTTTTCTCAAACCGATACAATAAAAAAATATAAAGAAGAAGATATTATTCTTGAAACAGCAACAGGAAAAATTTATGGAACATTGATGTTGCCCGACTCAAACAGCAATAAAAAAACTCCTGTAACTCTTATTATTGCTGGATCAGGACCAACCGATAGAAATGGAAATAATCCGCTTGGAGTTAAATGCAATACATACAAAATGCTTGCAGAACAAATGGCTGAAATTGGTATTGCGTCTGTGAGGTATGATAAGAGAGGCATTGCAAAAAGTGTTGAATCGGGCGGGAAAGATGAATCAAAAATTCTTTTTACCAATATGGTTGATGATGCTTCGGCTTGGATGAGAAAATTAAAAAGTGATAATCGATTCAATAAAATTGTTGTGATGGGGCATAGCGAAGGTTCATTTATTGGAATGATTGCAGCCAATGCAACTAAACCCGATGTTTATGTTTCCCTTGCTGGTATTGCTACACGAGCAGATTCGGTCTTGATGGAACAAATCAATAGAAACTCTCCTATGGTAGCTTCTGATTGTGAAGAAATTCTTAATAAACTGGCAAAAGGAGATACAGTCGGAAATGTAAGTCCAATGCTTTACACTCTTTTTCGACCTTCTATTCAGCCTTATTTAATCTCTTGGTTTAAGTATTCTCCAAGAACGGAAATAGCAAAATTAACTTGTCCTATTTTAATTTTTCAAGGAGAAATAGATATTCAGGTTCATCTTTCAGAAGCAAAAAAATTACAAGCGGCTAACCCTAAAATGTCGAAGGCATTTATAATTGAAGGCATGACTCACACCCTAAAAACAGCTACAGAAGATTCTCAAGTAGCAAATATGAAAACCTATAATACTCCTAAGCAGCCACTAACAGAAGAATTTGTAAAAAAGTTGAAAGAAGAACTCTTAAATGCTTTGAAATAAATTATTTCAAAACCATTTGAACAGTATATCTGCTCTTGTGTTCAAGTAAAATAGTTTTGTTTTTTGTAACTCTATCAATAGTAGCTTGGTCGTAATAACGAATGGTAACCATTTCTACTCCTTCGTTATATAGCACTCTGAATTTTTCTTGAAGCTTTGAAATCAGTTTAGGTAATTTTTTTTCATTGTTATCAATACAAATAGAAAAGCTGATGGCAGAATTTTCCATCATGTTTATTTTTATTCCTGTTTCAGAAAAGTATTGAAATATTTCACTCAAATTTTCTTCCACGATGAAAGAAAAATCTTTTGGCGAAATGGAAATTAAAGTTTGATTTACTTTAAAAATAAAGCAAGGAATAGGCAGTTGAGATTGCGCTTCATTAATTGCAGTTCCTTTTTCATTGGGCTTTACAAAAGATTTTACAAGCAAATGAATTTTTTTATTCTGTAAAGGTTTAATTGTTTTTGGGTGGATAACACTTGCTCCGTAATAAGCTAACTCTATCGCATCTTGATAAGATAATTGAGGAATCAATTGAGTGTTGTCAAACCATTTTGGGTCAGCATTTAAAACTCCTGGAACATCTTTCCAAATAGTAACACTTTCTGCATTGGTGCAATAAGCAAGGATTGCTGCTGTATAGTCAGAACCTTCTCTTCCGAGTGTTGTAGTATAATTTTCAGAAGTTCCTCCTATGAAACCTTGTGTAATAAAAATTTCATTTGACGGAGATTTTAAATTTTCTTGGATAAGCTTTTCGCTGAGTTCCCAATCTATTTTTCCTTCGCGATAAGTATTGTCTGTTTTGATGATGTTTCGTGAGTCAATCCATTGATTGTGGATGCCCTTAGAGTTTAAATATGCGCTTAAAATTTTGGTAGAAATAATTTCTCCCATGCTCACAATTTGGTCGTAATGAAAATCGTAATTATCTCCTATTTCCTCTTCTGTAGCCCATTCTAGTTCAACAAAGGTGTTGTGTAGTTCTTCAAAAATAGTATGATTTTTATCCGTGAAAAGTTTTTCAAGAATTTCGAAATGATATTTTTTTATTTCATTCAATACATCAGACGTTTTTTCTTTTTTGTAGAAAAAGTCATCTGTTAAGTGTTCTAAGGCATTAGTGGTTTTCCCCATTGCTGATATTACAATTGCTAAACTTTCGTTTTTATATAAGTTTAAAATCGTAGCAACATTCTTTACTGCCTCCGCATCTTTAACTGATGCGCCACCAAATTTGAATACTTTCATTTTATCTTAATGTAACTTTATTGTAACTCTGGGGCTCAAATATCGTACAAATAGACAAATTTGACATACATATAGTGAAGAAAATTTACAACAACTAACATTTTTTAGCACCAAACTAAAAAACCTTCATTATAAATAGAGAAATCTCGAAAGAGATACACAGAATTCCAATCAATTGCCGCCCTGGCAAGTTTGCTAGGTTATACAAACAATAGCTCTTTGAAGAGAATGTATAACTAAAACATAACCTTATGAAAACAAAACAATTACTTTCAAAAATGGCATTCGCAATGTTATTCAATTTTAATGTTGTTGCTCAATGCGAACTTTACGATTTAGATTTTCAGACAAACCAGCTTGTAACAAGCCAGTATTCAGTTACCTGCGGAACGGTGAGCTCAGCTCAATGGACTGTAAGTAATGCCACCTGCGATTTTTCAACTTCATCTATCCGTGTTCC
>CAYPEC010000118.1:0-3766 GCA_964409625.1 uncultured Bacteroidia bacterium
AAACAAAAAATCCAAACCGTAAAGTTTGGATTTTAGTTTTTTGGGTAAATGATGGGGCTCGAACCCACGACCCTCGGTACCACAAACCGATGCTCTAACCAACTGAGCTACATCTACCATTTGATAAAGAAGCGCAAAGATAATTATTTTTCATTTTTAATGAAATAAAAATTCATTTCTACGTTTTATCTCATTGGTTTTCCATATCAATATATCGTAACTTTGTGAAGTAAAATGGAGAAAACAACCCTGCATATTGAAGGAATGGACTGTGCTAACTGCGCTTTAGGCATTACTAAAAAGCTTGAAAGCAGAGGATTGCAAGAAGTTAGTGTCAATTTCGCTACAGGCGAAGCTCAATTTGCCACTTCAAACAATATTACGCTTGCTAAAATTGTTGAGGATATTACTTCATTAGGATATACAGTCGTTGATAAACCTTTAAATTCAGAAGAAAAACAAGGTTTGTCAGATATTGAGAAAAAATTTTACATCTCTTTAATTTTTACCATTCCGCTTTTCTTCTCACACATGCTTTTTTCGCATGATTTCATTTTAAATAACCCTTTAGTACAACTTGCTTTGTGTATTCCTGTTTTCACAATTGGAATTTTGAAATTCGGAAAAAGCGCTTGGGGCTCTTTAAAATCTAGAGTTCCCAATATGGATGTTTTAATTTTCATTGGCACAACTGCAGCATTTGTATATAGTTTAGCCGGAACTATTATTTTTTATGACTCTCACCAAGTTCATAATTATCTTTTTTACGAAACAGCAGCAACAATCATCACACTTGTTTTGCTTGGAAATCTACTTGAGCATCGTTCTGTAAAACAAACAACAACTGCTATTAAAGATCTAACGAAAATGCAGGTTTTAAAAGCAAAGCGAGTTATTATAGAAAACAAGATTGAAAAAACGGAAGAAGTTGATTTTACCGAAATAAAAGTTGGAGATGTTTTATTAATAAATGATGGAGATAAAGTTCCTGTTGATGGAGAAGTTATTTCAGGGAATGCTACAATTGATGAATCAATGATTTCGGGAGAAAGCATTCCTGTAGAAAAAGGAATGACAAGCAAAGTAATTGGCGGAACTATTGTTTTATCAGGAAATTTTAAAATTCTTGCTGAACAAGTAGGAAATGAAACAGTACTTTCAAAAATTATAGAACTTGTAAAAAATGCTCAACATGCTAAACCTGAAATTCAAAAACTAGGAGATAAGATAAGTGCGGTGTTTGTGCCGATAGTATTAGGAATTTCAATTCTTACATTTTTTGTCAATCATTTTTTCTTTGACAAAACAATTGCTCAATCATTAATGAATAGTATAGCTGTGCTTGTTATTTCTTGCCCTTGTGCAATGGGATTAGCAACTCCAACAGCAGTAATGGTAGGTATTGGAAGAGCTGCAAAAAGAGGAATTTTAATTAAGGGGGGAAACACTTTGGAACTTTTTGCAGGAATTAAAAATATTGTATTTGATAAAACAGGAACATTAACTACAGGAAATTTCAAAATAAAAGCAATTAACTTATTGGGAAAAGTAAGTGAATCTGAAATTCAAAACATCCTTTATAATCTCGAACAACATTCTTCCCACCCTATTGCAAAATCAATAGTTTCAGGACTTAAAGGAAAGGCAATATTTCAATCATTCAAAAACATTATTGAAGAAAAAGGAATTGGAATTATTGCTGAAGATGAAAACAAAAACACTTACAAAATTGGCTCATTTAAAATTGCTTCAAATATCACAATGGATGATTCACACGAAGTTTATGTGCTAAAGAATGAATTATTAATTGCAACTATTGATTTAGAAGATGAAGTTAAAGCTTCAGCTAAAAGTTCATTGGCCGAACTAAACTCAAATGGTATTGAAACGATCATGCTAAGTGGCGACCATAAAAACAAATGCAGCAATATAGCTTCACAACTTAATATTTCTAATTTTTACGCAGAGCAACTTCCTTCACAAAAATTAGATTTAATTGAAAAACTAAACAGCACCTCTCCTACTGCTATGGTTGGCGATGGCATTAACGATGCACCAGCTTTGGCAAAAGCCACTGTTGGAATTTCATTAAGTAGCGGAACACAAGTTGCTATTCAATCAGCACAAATAGTTTTACTAAATGGAAATGATTTATCAAAAATTGTTGAAGCTTATAATATTAGCACACATACATTGATTACGATAAAACAAAATTTATTTTGGGCGTTTTTCTATAATATTGTTGCAATTCCTATTGCTGCTGCTGGCTTTTTAAGTCCAATGATTGGTGCATTATCCATGGCGTTTTCTGATGTAATTGTAATTGGAAATTCAATTCGGTTAAAAACAAAAAACTTGAAGTAAGGCAATGCAAAAATTAAATGTTTTGTTTCTTTCAAGTTGGTACCCTACAAAAGAATCTCCCACAAATGGAAATTTTGTTAAAAGACATGCTGAAGCTGTTGCTTTGTGTCATAATGTAAGTGTAATTTATGTCTGTTCAGATGAAAATATATCTCAAATAAAAATTGAGGAAAGCAACAGCGATGGCTTATATACTATTATTGCCTATTATCCAAAGGTGAAAAACAAAATTCCGTTCATTAGTCAATATTTAAAATACAAAAGATATTTAAAAGCATTTGAAGTTGCTTATGAGATATTAAAAAATAAAATTGGAACTCCTCATATCACTCACTTAAATATTGTATTTCCTGCTGGATTATTAGCTTTTCATTTAAAATCAAAATACAAAATTCCATTTGTAACCACCGAACATTGGACTGGCTACATGCCTTCAGACAATAGCTACAGAGGAGTCATCTTAAAAAATAATACATCTAAAATTATTGCCGAATCTTCTCACATAACTACGGTTTCTGAGCAATTAAAGGAATCTATGATTACTCATGGACTAAATGGAAAATACTCTTCTGTGCCGAATGTAGTTGATACCGAAGTTTTCAATATTTTGCCAGCAATTACAAAAAAAGACACAACATTCCTCCATATTTCTACACTTGATGAAAGACAAAAAAACATATCAGGGATTTTACGCTCATTCCATTCTGCCTTAAAGGAAAACCCCAATATTAAACTAAACATAATTGGAAATGGAGAGAACAGAAAAAATGCTGAAATATTAGCCAAAGAATTAGGAATTTTAAATCAATCTGTATTTTTCCTAGGATTAAAAAGCACTAATGAAATTGTTCAGCATTTGAATGAATCAAGAGCTTTAATTATGTTTAGCAATTATGAAACATTTTCATGTGTAATAGCTGAGGCATGGAGTTGCGGCACTCCAGTTATTGCAAGTTTATCAGGCGGAATTGAAAACAAAATAACAAAGGAAAACGGACTTCTAATTTCACCTAAAAATGAAACTGAATTTAAAAATGCAATTCTTGAAATGTCAAATCCAAATTTAATATTTAATCAAGCATCAATAAGAGCATTTGCTGTGGAAAATTATAGCTATCCAATTGTAGGTGAAAAATTTTCAGATATTTACGCCTCAATTATTTCACACAAATAACAATTAGCAGCTAATGTTCAAGAGTATAATCGGCACTTTCGGAAGCAAACTTACTGCTGCTGTGCTGAACTTTTTCATTATTTACCTTACAGCTAAAATTCTTGGCGCTTCTGGGAGAGGAGAAATTTCTTTAATCGTAACAGCAATTGCGCTAATAGTAATGTTTAATGATATTGTTGGTGGTGGAGCTTTGATTTATTTAATCCCGCGCTTTAACTTTTCTCAACT
>CAYPEC010000119.1:0-3719 GCA_964409625.1 uncultured Bacteroidia bacterium
GAATTATCAGTTCCTGAAATTTTAATGGTATCGAAAAATAAATTTGTATCAATTTGATAACCTAATTTTTTCAATTCATTGGCAACCGAAACTGTTGAAGCGTGCACTCTTTCAGCAATTCCTTTTATTCCTTCTGCTCCGTGATAAACGGCATACATACTTGCCATAATAGCAAGCAATGCTTGTGCAGTACAAATGTTTGATGTTGCTTTATCTCTTCTGATGTGTTGTTCGCGTGTTTGCAAAGCCATACGCAATGCAGCATTTCCCTGAACATCCACAGAAACTCCGATGATTCTTCCTGGGAATAATCTTTTGTAATCTTCTTTAGCAGCAAAAAATGCAGCATGAGGACCACCATAGCCCATAGGTACTCCAAAGCGTTGTGAATTTCCGAAAGCTACATCTGCACCCCATTCTCCCGGAGGAGTTAATAGTGATAATGCAAGTAAATCAGTTGCTACTGCAACAGCAATTCCATTTGCTTTTGCGCGAGTTACAAATTCTCTGTAATCATTTACTTCTCCATTGATATTAGGATATTGAATAAGTACACCGAAAACTTTATCATTCAACTGAACGGATTCCCCCCCGATAGCTATCGGGGCTCCAAACTGAAGTTCAATTCCAAGAGGAACAGCACGTGTTTTAAGTACATCTATTGTTTGAGGAAAAACATTGTTGTCAACAAAAAAAACATTTGCTCCTCTTTTTTCTGCTTCGCGTGAACGGGAGTTAAATAGCATTGCCATTGCTTCGGCAGCAGCAGTTGCTTCATCAAGTAAAGATGCATTTGCAACTGGCAACCCAGTTAAATCAATTACCATGGTCTGGAAATTCAACAATGCTTCCAAGCGTCCTTGTGCAATCTCTGCTTGATAAGGAGTGTAGGCAGTGTACCAACCTGGATTTTCTAACACATTGCGCTGAACAACAGCAGGAATAATTGTTCCGTAATAACCAAGCCCAATATAGGTACGGAATACTTTATTTTTTGAAGCAATCTTTCTTAAGTATTTGTGGTACTGAAACTCTGACATTGCAGGAGCAATATTCAAAGGTTTTTTCAGTCGTATAGTTTGAGGTATGGTTTGTTCTATTAATTCATCTAAAGAGTTTACTCCAACTTTTTGAAGCATCTTTTGAACTTCGCTTGTGCTTGGTCCGTTGTGGCGATTTACAAATTTATCTGTATGCATAGTAAGAATATAAAAGGAGTGCAAAGTTATATAGAAAAGGTATGGCTGATACCTTATTTTTCAACAAATATTTATGGACTATGTTCATCACTTTTTTATTCTACTTTTGTGTTCTATGCTAAAAAGCAATTATTACAAAATTACACTTGCAGTTTTTACATTGTTATCTCTGAATATTTATTCTCAAGAAACACCAAAAGATACCATTCAACTTTTAAATGGAGAACAGCTTATAACCACAGTTGCAGATACAGTTATAGGCAGAGTGAAAATAACTAGAGCAGATAAAAAAGGAGCTGAAGATTTTATTGAAACACAAGATATATTTTCGATAAAGTTTGCCAATGGCTTTGAGCGTATTTATTATTTTCAGGATACACTTCTCGGCAATGACTTAACAGTAGAGGAAACTCGTTATTTTATTTATGGTGAGCGCGATGCAAGAAATTATAAAGTGCCTGGTTCTAAAATAGGAGCATTTGTAGTTGGTGCCGCTGCTCCAATAGTTGGGCTTGGTTTGTTATCTGTTATTCCTTCTTTTGGTTTTACTGCAACTACAATGATTCCAAGAGTTAAAATAAGAGAAAGCACAGTTTCGGATTATAGGTATTTAGAACACCCAACCTATGTATTGGGTTATGAGCGTGTGGCAAAAAAGAAAAGAATAATGGGGGCGTTATCACATGGCGGAATTGGTCTCGCCCTTGGTTTTGCTACTTACTTATTGTTGAAATAAATTCTCAATTTTTTGTTTTGCTATTCAAAAGCAGAAATGACATTTTTCAAAAAAATATTCAAGACCTTTCTTTTTAGCAATATTTATGTTTCGTTGGCAGCCACGCTGCTTACCTATCAAACATTTATTCTTTTAAAAATAGATAACGAAATAAAAATAGAGTACTCACTTTTTGTTTTTTTTGCCACTGTTTTTTTATATAATCTTCAACGAGTTTTTCTTTCTAAGCATTACCGAGAAGAAGGTGCATCTGCCCGACAAAAATGGATTTTGCAAAACAAATTCTTGCTTCTTATTCTGTTATCTGTTTCATTTTTAGGGATAACAATTTGCATCGAACGTATTGGTTTTATTTTGATTTGGATGGCAGCACCATTTTTTGTGCTTTCAGTTTTTTATTTTTTACCGTTCATTAAATTAAGAAGTGTAATTGGAATTAAATCCATGACTGTTTCGGTTGTGTGGGCTGCTATTACAGTAAGTTTACCTTTTGTTTTGAGTCAAACAGATTTATCTTCAACTATAATTTCTTCCCTTTTCTCTAAACAACATTTGCTTTTATTTCTTGAAAGATTCTTTTTCATTTTACCTCTTGCCATTGTTTTTAATATCCGAGATATTGAAACCGATAAACGAAACAACGTTGTTACCATTGCCACTGTTTATGGAGTAAAGAAGACAATCAATATTTCTTACATCACCGTTTTAATTTTTATGGCAATTGTTTTTGCAGAACATATAACTGGATTTTATGATGCAAAAATTTTAACAGCACTTTTAATCTCTGGAATTTCTACTTCCTTATTATTAGCGTTGCATAAAAAATTAGATGGGGAACTTTATTATGTATTTGGAATAGATGGCTTAATGATTTTGCAGGCACTACTCATCATCATTCAAAATAATTTATAGTTTTGCGCCAAGTACTTTGGTGTTATCCCATAACACTTGCTTGCACGATAGGAAAAGGAGTTGAATGGCTCCTTTTTTAGTTTGCATCTATGAAGCGGTGTTTAATCTTCTCCCACTTTCCTATATCTTCATAAAATTTATAAGTAGTTTCTCCAATTTGATAAGCATTTGCATGAACTATTGTTATTAGAGTTTTATCTTGCGAATTAATATAAGTTGGGAAATATCCCATTGAATCAGTAAGGAAAGTATTTATACTAAATTGTTGATTTCTATCTTGAATGTAGTAATCATAAAAAGGACCGCCATTTCCTCCTGAATCATGTTTTAATGCAATGTCATCTTTCTTATCGAAATTGAAATCTGCTACAATTATGTCACCATAATCATTATCTGCTACATCTTGATTTTTATTTTTTCCTGTTACAAAAGATCTACAATAATTACAATTGGCAAAAGCATCTTCAAAAAAGTAAGTTGAGTTGTAAGTAATTTTTTGAACTTCTTTTCTTGTTTCCTTATCAATTATCGCTATTTCTACTTTACAAGAGTCAAAAGTACTGGTTCCTACATATCTATTTATTTTAGTTTTAAAATCAAACAGTTTAGATAAATCTCTATGCTCACATATATGCTCAATATTTTTTATGGTGTCAGCAATAATAGGATTTTCAATTATGTTGTCGGTTTTATTTTCTTTCCTTGAACAGCTCCAAAATGAAAAAACAAACCAAAAAAAGATTAACTTATTTTTATTCATTGTTTATTAAATTATTTTAAAGCATTCCCAATTTCTTCAGCAGCTTTTTTCAAATCACTTTCGGTATGAGCTTCACTAACAAAACCCACTTCATATCCTGATGGTCCAAGGT
>CAYPEC010000120.1:0-1868 GCA_964409625.1 uncultured Bacteroidia bacterium
TCATTTGAAGGTTGTTGAGCATTAGCTTGATTTTCCTGAGTTGCTTTATACATCTCTTCGGAAGCCGCCTGCCATGCTGAATTTAAAGATGCTAATGAAGTTTCAATTTTTGCCACATCCTTTTCTTTATGAGCATCTTTTAAATCAGATAATGCTTTTTCAATTGCTTCCTTTTTATCTGCCGAAAGTTTTTCGCCATATTCTTTTAACTGTTTCTCAGTTTGGAAAATCATAGCATCAGCACTATTTAATTTATCAATTTCTTCTTTTGCTTTTTTATCAGCATCCGCATTCAATTCAGCTTCTTTTTTCATCTTTTCAATTTCTTCTTTTGAAAGACCAGAACTTGCTTCTATACGAATGTTTTGAGATTTTCCAGTTGCTTTATCTTTAGCCGTTACATGCAATATTCCATTTGCATCAATATCAAATATAACTTCTACTTGAGGAACACCTCTTGGTGCGGGAGGAAGTCCATCTAAATGGAATCTTCCAATAGTTCTGTTATCTTTTGCCATTGGGCGTTCTCCTTGCAACACATGGATTTCAACCGATGGTTGATTATCGCTTGCAGTAGAGAATGTTTCTGATTTTTTTGTTGGAATAGTTGTATTCGATTCTATCAATCTTGTAAATACTCCTCCCATCGTTTCTATTCCTAATGAAAGCGGAGTAACATCTAATAACAATACATCTTTTACTTCACCAGTTAAAACTCCTCCTTGAATTGCTGCACCAATAGCAACCACCTCATCAGGATTAACCCCTTTCGAAGGAGCTTTCCCGAAAAATTTCTGAACTGCTTCCACAATAGCAGGTATACGAGTTGAACCTCCTACTAAAATAATTTCATCTATATCTCCTACTTTCAATCCTGCATTTTTTAATGCCGATTCACAAGGAGCAATTGTTCTCTTAATTAAATCATCAACCAATTGTTCAAACTTTGCTTTTGACAATGTTCTTACCAAGTGCTTTGGAATCCCATCTACCGGCATAATGTAAGGCAAGTTAATTTCAGTTGATGCTGAACTTGAAAGTTCTATCTTAGCTTTCTCAGCAGCTTCTTTCAATCTTTGCAATGCCATTGGATCTTTAGTCAAATCAAGATTTCCGTTTTCATCTTTAAATTCTTTAACTAACCAGTCAATTATTTTTTGATCAAAATCATCACCACCAAGGTGAGTATCACCATCAGTTGATTTAACTTCAAATACTCCATCACCAAGTTCAAGAACAGAAACGTCATGTGTTCCACCACCACAATCGAACACCACAATTTTCATTTCTTTACCTTTTTTATCCATCCCATAAGCAAGAGCAGCAGCTGTAGGTTCGTTAATAATACGCTTAACGGTTAATCCTGCAATTTCTCCTGCCTCTTTAGTTGCTTGTCTTTGCGCATCATTAAAGTATGCCGGAACAGTAATGACAGCTTCTGTAACCTCATAACCCAAAAAATCTTCAGCTGTTTTCTTCATTTTTTGAAGAATCATTGCGGAAATTTCCTGAGGTGTAAATTTTCTATCATCAATTTGAACACGTGGGGTATTGTTATCTCCCTTTACCACTTTGTATGGAACTCGTTTTACTTCACTAGAAATTTCATCATAAGTATGCCCCATAAATCGTTTTATAGAATACACTGTATTAACTGGATTAGTAATGGACTGGCGCTTAGCAGGGTCTCCCACTTTACGTTCTCCATCTTTTAAAAATGCTACAATTGAAGGGGTTGTTCTTTTCCCTTCGCTGTTAGCTATTACAACTGGCTCGTTGCCTTCCATTACAGATACGCAAGAGTTTGTTGTTCCAAGGTCTATTCCTATTATCTTTCCCATAAATTTATTTTTTATATTTTGTTTTAA
>CAYPEC010000120.1:1968-3717 GCA_964409625.1 uncultured Bacteroidia bacterium
TCATCCAGCCCATCAAATGGGTCTGTGGTTGAAACATGAGCATAAGCAAGTCCGGTAGCAATGGGATCATTTGTAGTTGGAACCGCTCCAGAATATATATATGTTTTAGTGAAAAATGTCATTGCATATGTTCTATATCCAAATATACCAACCCCATTTTCAATATTTGTATACTCTGGTCTTTCCTGAACAATGCCAGTGGATGGCTTATTTACATCCATATAAGTTACAAAATCTTCGCTTGCAGCATATACATACACCTCTACTTTACCTGGATATCTTATTACATCTGACTTTACTGGAATAGAAGAACCAAGATTGCTAAAAAAATCTTTTCCGAAAAACGAAGCTTGCATTGCCTGTCCCGACTCTGTTGTAATTACATCTTGCGAAGAAACCTTCCAATCAACACTAAGGCTACTATCAATAGCATTAGTTAATGTGTTTTTTTCTGTGTAATAAAATTTTATACGAACCTCATATCGCTTAGCATTAGCACCGGTTAACCACTTTACAAGAAATGGGTTAGTTTCATATCTTGATCCAGTAAATTTTATAGAGGTAATAGATGCATTATTTACAGGGCTCGAAATGGAAAAGCTTCCTATTGTTGGGGTGGTAGCTGTTACCACATTATTAGTAACCTTATTTTTTATAGTCAATTTATAATCGCTATCATTAAAAATAACATCTTTTGTTTTGTAAAGAATTTGATTAGGATTTGAAAATGTTCCCGCATCTTTTGGAATAGTTAAATCGGGCTTAAGGATGGATGTTGAGACGAGTATGGTATAATTATTTTTCCATCTTTCTAATTTCACTTCAAGCTTTGCTGTATCATAATTTAGTGAATCGTAAACCTGGGCCATTGTTAAAGCATTTCCTTCGCCTAGGTATCCTTTGTTTATCTTTATATAATGAGCCGTGTCTTTTGCATTCAGAATTCCATACACAACCATCGTCTCTTTGTAATCATCTAAAACATCTAAATCGTTCTTGCAAGAACTTAAAAGTGCAGAAACAAATAATAACAAGGCAAATCTTTTCATTTTCATCTTTAATTAATAACTACAAAAGTACAAAATTATTGGCAAGATATTATTAGTTTTGCTTCAATAATTTTAAGATTATGCCCAAAGTAAAAAAAGAAGTTAAAAAAATTACCACCCATGTACTTTTGGAAATGAAGCGCAATGGAGAAAAAATTTCGATGCTTACGGCATACGATTTTTCGATGGCGAAGATTATTGATAGCGCGGGAATTGATGTGATATTAGTAGGCGATTCTGCTTCAAATGTAATGGCTGGTCATGAAACAACTTTACCTATTACATTGGAGCAAATGATATACCATGCATCATCCGTAATTAGAGCTATTGATAGAGCTTTGGTGGTGGTTGATTTGCCCTTTGGTTCATATCAAGGAAACTCAAAAGAAGCACTAAATTCTGCTATTCGGATTATGAAAGAATCAGGTGCGCATGCTGTAAAATTAGAAGGTGGTAGTGAAGTAAAAGATTCTGTGGAAAGAATTTTATCCGCAGGAATTCCAGTTATGGGACACTTGGGCTTAACACCTCAATCCATTTATAAATTTGGAACTTATAATGTAAGAGCTAAGGAAGAAGCTGAAGCTCAAAAATTATTAGAAGATGCTAAAACACTTGAAAAATCAGGATGTTTTGCCATTGTATTAGAAAAAATACCTGCTTCATTAGCAACAAAAGTTGCAAACTCATTAACCATTCC
>CAYPEC010000121.1:0-3686 GCA_964409625.1 uncultured Bacteroidia bacterium
CTGTAGTTGTATTCGGAACTATTTCTATGTTTTTATATCCTATCGTTTACCGAACAGGAATATTAAATATGTTGCCTCACACCATGGGAATTTACATTGGTGCAACAGTGCATGAAGTGGCTCAGGTGGTAGGTGCTGGAACTGCCATCTCACAAGAAACTGCCGATGTTGGTGTAATTGTAAAAATGACTCGCGTAATGTTGCTTGTTCCACTTTTGTTAGTGCTTAGTTTTTACATCACATCAAAAGAAAAAAATAATTCAACAAGCATTTTAAAACAAATTCATGTGCCTTGGTTTGCAGTTGGATTTATTGCTGTTTCGGCTTTTAATTCATTACACTTATTATCTAAACCAATTGTAGATAACATTGTGTTTGCCGATACATTTTTACTCACTATGGCAATGACTGCATTAGGCATGGAAACCAACATTGAAAAATTTAAAAAAGCAGGTGGCAAATCATTTGTATTAGCTTTAATCATGTTTGTTTGGCTTGCAGTAGCAGGGTTTATATTCACTAAATTATTTGGTTAAAATGAGTTTATTTGGATTATTATTTGGTTTTGGAAAGAAAAAAATTAAAGAAGCTATGGAACAAGGAGCAATTGTAATTGATGTAAGAAGTTCAGGAGAATTCGCATCAGGTCATGCAGAAGGAAGTATTAATATTCCTTTAGATAAAATTGAAGCCAACATTAAAAAAATTAAAAATTACAATACGCCAATTGTGGTTTGCTGTGCATCAGGTATGCGTAGCGGAATGGCGCAAGGAATTTTAAAAAAGAACGGCATTGAAAATGTTGTAAATGCCGGAAGGTGGTCAAATGTTTAATCTTAAAATTTATCAAATGAAAAATTTATTTTTATCAATCGTCATTGCTACAACAGGATTTGTTTCTTGTTCTATTGCACAAACTGAATCGTTTAAAACCATTGAAACCAATGAGTTTCAGAAAATGACAGAAAATAAAGATGCTGTTATTTTAGATGTCAGAACTCCTGAAGAATATGCAGAAGGACATTTAAAAAATTCTACAAATATTAATTTTAACGCTGCTGATTTTGAACAACAAATTTCAAAATTAGATGCTAAGAAAACTTACCTTGTTTATTGCCGCAGCGGGAAAAGAAGTGCAAATGCATCAGGGCTAATGACTTCAAAAGGTTTCAAAAATGTGGTGAACCTAAAAGACGGAATCATCGCTTGGCAAGAGCAGGGCAACGAAGTTGTAAAATAAAATTTCTTGAACCATACTCAGTATCCTGTTGGATTAAAATACAATTGGAGACAGTTTTTTCTTCTCGTTATCATCAACGGTTTTGTTGGCGGAATGATTGGATTAGAAAGAACTATTCTGCCGCAAATTGCAGAAAAAGAATTTCACATTTTTGATAAAACAATAATTCTCTCTTTCATTATTGTTTTTGGAATTAGCAAAGCCATTGCAAATTATTTCACGGGAATTTTATCAAATAAATATGGGCGAAAGAAATTGCTCGTCTTAGGATGGTTACTTGCATTACCCGTTCCATTTATTTTTATGTATGCGCCTAATTGGAACTGGATTGTATTTGCTAATGTTTTATTAGGAATTCATCAGGGCTTTGCTTGGTCAACAACTGTGATTATGAAAATGGATTTAGTTGCAAAAAAAGAAAGAGGTTTTGCAATGGGCTTGAATGAATTTGCAGGATATGTTGCCGTTGGAATTATTGCTTATGCTACTGCTTATATTGCTGAGCGACATGGACTGAAGCCATATCCTTTTTATATCGGTATTGCAATTACAATCATTGGACTACTCGGTACTATTTTTCTAATAAAAGAAACTTTGTTTTTTGCAGAAACGAAAACAGAGGAAAGCAACTTTCCTTTGCAAAAAAATATTTTTACAGAAACTTCTTTTACCAATAAAAATCTTTCAGCAATCACGCAGGCAGGATTAGTAAATAATCTTAATGATGGAATGATTTGGGGCTTGCTTCCAATGCTTTTAGTTGCAAAACAATTTACGCTAAACAATATCGGAGTAATAGCTGCTATATACCCTATCTCCTGGGGAATTGGACAACTCTTCACAGGAAAAATATCAGATATTTTCGGGAGAAAACCGCTTTTGTTTTGGGGAATGTTTTTGCAAGGTGTTGCGATTTTATTTTTGCCATTTGCCGAAATTTATTTTCATTTTATTTTTCTTTCATTACTTCTCGGAATTGGAACTGCATTGGTTTATCCAACTTTTTTAGCAGCCATTGCAGACAATACAAATCCATTACAAAGAGCAGAATCCGTTGGTGTATTCCGACTTTGGCGTGATGGCGGATATGCAATAGGTGCTTTAATTAGCGGAGTACTTGCAAATTATTATGGATTGTTAATTCCTATTTTTGTAATTGGATTTCTTACACTTATTTCTTCTTTCATAATATTATTCAGAATGAAAAAAGGATTACATTCGCGCCCTAAACCATAAAATATTATTAATATGATGAAAGAGTTTAAAGATTTTGCCATGAGAGGCAATGTTGTTGACTTAGCAGTCGGTGTTGTAATTGGTGGTGCTTTTGGAAAAATAATAGATTCATTGGTAAATGACATTATTACACCAGCAGTTTTAACACCAGCATTAAAGGCTGCTAATTTAACCAACTTGGCAGATTTAGTAATTCCAGGTACTGCTATTAAATATGGCAATTTTTTATCTACGGCAATCTCTTTTATAATTGTTGCATTTACATTGTTCTTGGTAATTAAGGTAATTAACAAAACGAAAAAGAAAGAAGCTGAGGCAGCTCCTGCAGCCCCAGCTGGTCCATCACAAGAGCAACTGCTTACTGAAATCAGAGATTTACTTAAAAAATAATTTTAATTTAATTTGGGTGGCTGCTTAATAGCGGCCACCTTTTTTCTGCTATGAAAAAAATATTCTTTGCTATTATCCTTTTAGCAGCTACAAATGCTTTTGCTCAAGACACCACAAAATATTGGGCAAGAGGTGGCTTTGTATCACTTTCATTCAATCAACTTTCTGTTACCAATTGGGCTGCGGGAGGTGAAAATGCAATTTCCCTTGTGAGTGTTGTTAACTTATTTGCAAATTATAAAAAAGAAAAAACAACTTGGGATAATACCCTTGATATGGGCTATGGACTAGTTCAACTTGCAGATAATCCGCTAAGAAAAAATGAAGACAAAATAGAATTGAACTCAAAATATGGACGACTTGCAAAAGGAAGTTTTTATTATGCCGCACTGGTAAATGCGAAAAGTCAATTTGCTGATGGATATAATTTTCCAAATGATTCTGTAGTGGTTTCACACTTTGCAGCACCAGCATATGTAACGGTTGCACTTGGTATCGATTATAAACCGAATGATTGGTTTTCTATATTTCTTTCTCCTGCCACAGGAAAATACACAATTGTAAATGACCAAAAACTTGCAGATGCTGGAGCTTATGGTGTAGAAGCCGCAAAATATGATACATCATTCAAAAAAATATCAAGTGGAAAAAAATTTCGTGCTGAGTTTGGAGCTTATTTAAGAATGAAACTTCAGAAGGATATTACAAAAAATGTGAACTTATCTACAACTTTAAATTTGTTTAATAACTACACAGATAAAGTTAAAAAAAACAGAGGAAATATTGATGTTGATTGGCAAACAATGATTTCAATGAAAGC
>CAYPEC010000122.1:0-1612 GCA_964409625.1 uncultured Bacteroidia bacterium
GATATTGCACCAACACTTACCAATTTTTTAAATATTTTAGCTCCAAATGGCACAAATGGGAAAGCTATTCAAGGAATGCTAAAAGGCAATTTCACTTTAAAACCGAATGAAAATGGAGAAAAAAAATAAAGAGCTAAATATTATCAATACTGAAACAAATACAGTAGTTGATATTCCAGTTGAAGGTTCGTTAGGGCTTTTAGCCCTTGGTGCTGTTGGCTTAGAAGCATGGAGAGCAAAAAGAGAACAAGTAAAAAAAGAATTTGAAGCAAAACAAAATGAGCAAAAAAATAGTTAAGAAAGTATTATTTATAGGTTGGGATGCTGCTGATTGGAAAGTAATAAATCCGCTAATAGATGCCGGCAAAATGCCTGCTTTAGAAAAGCTAATTAACAATGGCGTAATTGGAAATATGGCAACTCTAGACCCTCCATTATCTCCAATGTTATGGACATCTATTGCCACAGGAAAAACAGCTGACAAGCATGGTATTTTAGGATTTGTTGAACCTGACCCAAATACTCAAGTTATCCGACCAGTTTATTCTTCATCCAGAAAAGTAAAAGCCATTTGGAATATATTAACAAGTAAAGGATACAAAACACACGTTATTGGCTGGTGGCCAAGCCACCCTGCAGAACCCATAAATGGAATAGCCGTTTCAAACTTATTTCATAAACCAAATAAACCAAACGAAAAAGAATGGGGCTTTCCAAAAGGAGCTGTGCACCCTCCGGAATTGGAGCAAATAATGGCAAATCTTCGTGTTCATCCAAAAGAATTAACGGGAGCGCATCTCCAACCATTTGTTCCAAAACTTACTCAATTAATTGAAGATATTGAAAAGGAAATTGCTCAAAAAGAAAAAGAGCAAAAAGAAACTGGAAAACCAGAAGAGGAATCAAAAAAAGGCAAGGGCGGAAATAAAAAAGAACATATGCTAAATATGCTTGCAAAAAACATTGCAGAAACAGCAAGCATTCAAGCTATGGGAACTTGGGCTATCGAAAATAAAGAATGGGATTTTGCAGCAGTTTATTTTGATGGCATTGATCACTTCTGCCATGGATTTATGAAATATCATCCCCCGAGAAGAGATTTTGTTAATGAGGAACTTTATGAATATTTTAAGGAAGTTGTAAATGGAGCATACATCTTTCATGACATGATGCTAGAAAGAATGCTAAAACTTGCAGGCGATGATGTTACAATAGTTTTAATGTCTGACCATGGATTTCACTCTGACCATTTAAGATTAAAAAAAATCCCAAAAGACCCTGCTGGTCCTGCATATGAACATAATCCTTTTGGAGTTATTTGTATTAGCGGATATGGAATTCAAAAAGATGAACGCATTTATGGCGCAAGTCTTTTAGATGTAACTCCTACGCTACTTGCAATGTTTGGATTACCTATAGGAAAAGATATGGATGGAAAAGCTTTAACGCAGGCATTTGAAGAAACAATAGTTCCTGAATACATTGATAGTTGGGAAAATTTAGAAGGAAATTTCGGCACACACCCCCCAGATTTAAAAGAAGATCCATGGGCTGCACAGGAAGCTATGAATCAATTAATAGAACTTGGTTATATCGAAAAACCAGATGAGAA
>CAYPEC010000122.1:1712-3593 GCA_964409625.1 uncultured Bacteroidia bacterium
AATCTACCTAGATTGGACTATTTAGAAGGCGTAATTTTGATGGCTGAACGCCAACACAGAAAGGCTTTATTTCTTTTTCAAAAAGCATCTGAATCAATGAAGGGGAATGCCCAATTACACGTTGATCTTGGAAATACTTACACGCGAATGGGTAGATTTGCTGATGCCGAAAAAGAATTTAATAATGCTATTGAGATTGATATTAATAACCAAATGGCATATTTGGGACTTTCAATTATTGCTCTCAAAAAAAACAAAAATGAAGAGGCTGCGGAATTTGCACTTAATTCCATTGGACTAATGTATCATTCTCCAATAAGCCACTACAGATTGGGTGAAGCTTTTATGCGAATAGGTGAATTTGCTCAAGCAGAGCAAGCTTTTAGAATTTGCTTAAGTCAAAATTATAATATAAAAAAAGCTCATCTTTGGCTTATAAAATTGTATGAAGAAAATTTAAAACAACCCGAAAAAGCAGAACCACACAAAAAATACATGGAAGAAAAAATTAAAGGTACAATTACAATTGTTTCTGGATTGCCTCGCTCTGGAACATCAATGATGATGCAAGCTTTAAAAAATGGGGGCTTGGATATTTTAACTGATAACATTCGCAAAGATGACAACAACAACCCAAAAGGATATCTGGAATACGAAAAAGTAAAAAAACTTCATACGGATAACACATGGATGGATGAAGCTTCTGGAAAATGTGTAAAAATAGTTGCTCCGCTTTTAACAAACCTACCTTTAAAACATCAGTATAGAATAATTTTCATGGAGAGAGATTTAAATGAAATCTTGATTTCACAACAAAAAATGTTAGGCAAACCGGCAGGTGCATATCCAACAGCATTGGCCGAAGCATTTACAAAACAGGTGGAAAAGGCAAAAGCATGGATAAAATCGCAACCAAATGTAACTGCTGTTTTTGTAAATTACTCCGATATTATTGCTAATCCTGATGAAGAAATGCAAAATATTGCAGACTATTTAGATGAGGAATTGAGCATAGAGGCAATGGTCTCTGCAATTGATAAAAATTTATACAGAAATAAAAATGAAAAAAACTTGGCGGATTAGTTTTTTTCTCCTTTCTTTGCAATTCATGAAAATTTAAAAATCAAATTTAATAAACTATACACATGAAAAAAATTACTCTAAGCAAAAAATTAAAATCTTACTCGGCTCTTGCAGTTTCTGCATTGGCAGCATCTTCGTCAGCTGATGCACAAATTATTTATACCGATATAGCTGATATTACAATAGGCAATAACTCCAGCACTAATATTGATATTGATGGTGATGCTACAAATGACCTAACTATTTCTAGAGGCTATAATATTGGGGCTTATTATTCTACGTTTTATGGCAACCCTTTCCCTAATGTTGTGGCTACCTATTTTGCTGCTGCTAATGTTGCTTCAGGGAATGGATTAGCACTTTATGGCTCACAGCCAGCTGCACTATCTGCTGGTTCTGCTATTGGATCAAGTAGTATAGCAAATGGCAATGGATCAAGCGGAATATTAGCTGTTGGATATTCTCGATATTTTTTTGGAATTGGGTTGTATAATATAGGCGGCTATGCCGGAGAGTGGAGTGGAGCAACGGATAAGTATTTGGGAGTGCGTTTCAAAATTGGAGGAAATGATTATTATGGTTGGGTAAGAATGGATGTTGGGGCTAACGGAGATCCTACAACTATTAAAGATATGGCCTACCAAGCATGTGCTGGAGTTCCTATTAATGCAGGAGATATGCCGATGAACCCTCTACTTGCAAGTTTAGAAGGAACGGCATTAACATTTGTTCATGGAGGTGGTGCTATGGCTCTTACTTCAGCAATAACTGTAACTGATGATAATTGCTCTATTGATA
>CAYPEC010000123.1:0-3560 GCA_964409625.1 uncultured Bacteroidia bacterium
CGGTTACGTTTGGTGGTTATGCCTTGTTTGAGAATATTAGTTTCTTAATCAATAAGAATGACAGGATTGGTCTTGCAGGTAAAAACGGTGCAGGTAAATCTACTATGCTTAAACTGTTGTCGGGTTCGCAACCTGCCTCTAAGGGTGAGGTTTCAAAGCCCAAAGATTTAAAGATAGGATACCTGCCTCAAGATATGATTCATCAAAAAGGAAAAACTGTTTTTGATGAAACCGCTACTGCCTTCTATGAAATTCAATTACTTGAAAAGCGGATAGAAGAAATTACCAAAGAATTTGAAACGCGTACGGATTATGAAAGTGATGCATACATGAACCTCATCACAGAGATGAATGATATTAATAATCGCTTGGGAATTATAGGTGCTGGGAGTAGAGAAGAAGAAATTGAAAAGATGCTCAAAGGTTTTGGTTTTGAAAGAAGTGATTTCTCCAGACAAACTTCAGAGTTCAGCGGTGGCTGGAGAATGCGTATAGAGCTTGCCAAGATTCTTTTGCAAAAACCAGATGTGTTGCTTCTGGATGAGCCGACTAACCACTTGGATATTGAATCCATCCAATGGTTCGAAGATTATATTCAAACCTATGATGGAGCTGTGGTTTTGATTTCGCACGATAAAAAGTTTTTAGATGGAGTTACAAAAAGAACCATCGAAATATCAAATCAAAAGATTTACGATTACAAAACAAACTATAGCCGCTACTTAGTTTTAAGACAAGAGCGCAGACAACAACAAGAAGCTGCTGCTAAAAATCAACAAAAAGTTATTGACCAAACTCAAGTTCTTATTGATAAGTATAGAGCCAAAGCAAGTAAAGCATCTTTTGCTCAGTCATTAATTAAGAAACTTGATAGAATGGATATTGTGGAAGTGGATGATGCAGATAACAGTGCTATCCGTTTTCGTTTTCCTGAACCTGCGCTCTCAGGTAAGATTGTGCTTACTTTAAAAGATGCTGGTAAGACGTATGAGAAGAAAAGGATTTTTTCGGATGCTAACTTTATTATTACCAAAGGAGAAAAGATTTCTTTCGTAGGCAGAAATGGTGAAGGAAAATCTACCATGATGAAAATGATTGCTAAAACAGTTCCGTTTGATGGTACTGTTCAGCTTGGGCATAATGTATTGCTTGGATATTTTGAGCAAGACCAGGCAGAGAAGCTCGACATGAACAAAACTGTTTTTGAAACCATTGATGAACTTGCTGTCGGAGATGTTCGCAAGCAGGTAAGAGGAATGTTGGGTTCGTTTCTTTTTAGTGGAGAAGACATTGATAAAAAAGTAAAAGTGTTGAGTGGAGGAGAGCGAAACAGATTGGCGCTTTGTAAACTTCTGCTTCTGCCGTATAACTTTTTAATTCTGGATGAGCCAACTAACCACTTGGATATTCGCTCAAAGGAAGTACTTAAGCAGGCTTTGCTTGAATATGAAGGAACACTCATTATTGTTTCGCACGATAGAGATTTCTTAACAGATTTAAGCACTAAGCTGTATGAGTTTAGAAGTGGAGCTGTCAAAGAACATCTCTGCGGAATAGATGAATTTATGCAAAACCGCAAAATGGAGCGCCTTGCAGAATTTAATTCAAATGCTTCAACCGCCAAAGCAGAAAAAGTTGCAGAACCTAAAAAACATACTCCTGAAAACTTTGACAAGCAAAAAGAACAAAAACAAATTCAGAATAAAATTAAAAAGTTAGAAGAAGAAATTGCTTTGCTCGAAAATGAAATAAAAGTATTGGATGAAAAGATTGCTTCACCCGAAGCGTATATCAATCAACCCAATGATATTTTTACAGAATACCAAACTAAAAAAGACTCCCTAACAGAAAAAGTAAAACTTTGGGAAGAGCTTAGCTTGAAGTTGGAGAGCTAGGATTTAATTAGTTCCTTTCATCTCCGAAACAAAATGACAATGACTTACCACAACTTCATTAAACGGTTTGTTTAAGAAATTGTTTGATAGCTTAACAGATTTTAGCTCCTCTATGTTTCCTTCTCTCAATGATTCTTCTGTGATTGGGATTTTAAGGTCAGCGAATATTTGTTTGTAGTCATAAATCCGTATCCTACTTTGTGGTTGAATAGAATTGTCAATCCATTTCCATTGCTTATCTGAAAATTGTAGAAAGTTGTAAATTGTAATGGATTTATCAAAGTGAGCAAAGTGGTCGGACATGTCAATGAAATGAGACATTACACCGCCTTGTTTCTTTACCACTCTTCTAAAATCTTTTAAAATTGGAATTAATATTTCAGGATAGATATGTTCGAATGTGTTGTTGGAATTAACTAAGTCAATAGAGTTTTCAGCCAATGAAAGTTTTCTTGCATCTTCTATAAGATATACAATGTTTAGTTTTTTGAGTATTTCTTCTAAGCTAAGTTTTTCATATTCTGCAAGTATGTTTTTTGCGTTTTCATATCGTTCCGGAATAAAGTTGATGTACTCCGATAGCTTATTGTTATCATAACACTCAACAAATTTATGAAGCGTTGTTGATATTCTTGCTTTTGAAGTTAAAAAGGAAATATCCACCGAATATATCTTCTCCGAACCGACTAAATAAAAACTAATAGGAATAATAGGATACCATCCTGTTCCAATTTCCAAGCAGCTTTCAGGAATATTCTTGTCAGTATATTTACTAAAACTTTTTAAGTGTTCGCGAGCATGTCCTAATCGGTCGTAAAAATATTCATCCGTTAAATAAACACCTTTGGTAACATACTTTTGAAAGATATAATTGATTTTGTGACTAAAAGGCAAATAAGAAATTGTCTTTTGAATAATTGCTTTTAGTATCCATTTTTTCATTTGTAATCTAAACTTTAATTTTAGCTAAGGTAATTAAAAGGGGAGTGGTTCGCCTTCTGTTTCAGTCTTTTTGCGATAAGCAACTTGTAGTTTTTCTAATACAGTTGTTTTGTTTTTGTTTTCAATTTTTCGTTTATCGATTTCAGTTACGGGAGTTAATTCTCCCATAGTACCTGTTGTGACTACTTGGTCGGCAGTATAAAATTCTGTCAATGAAATATTTCTTTCAAAACAAGGAATGTTTAAATCATTGGCAATTTTCATTACTAAACTTCTTGTAATCCCAGGTAAACATGCGGTGGCATAAGGAGTGTGTAACTCATTACCTTTTACCATAAATAAATTGGTTGCGTTTGTTTCAGCTACAAATCCATATAAGTCAAGCATCAAAGCATCATCGGCTTCTGCATGGTTGGCTTCAATCTTTGCAAGAATATTATTCAATAAATTGTTGTGATGTATTTTGCTGTCTAATGTTTGAGGTGAGTTTCTCCGGATTTGTGAAGTAACAAGCGTAATGCCTTTGGAGTTATCATAAACAGTAGGTTTCCACTCTGCCAAAACAATTAAGCATGAGCCAAATTGATTTAATCTTGGGTCCATACCCGAAGTTATTTTTTCTCCTCTCGTAAGCGTTAATCGGATATGTGCTCCATCGCGCATTCCATTTTTCTTAAGTGTTTCAAAAATAGCATTCTTTATAAAATCTACACTTGGAATATC
>CAYPEC010000124.1:0-3521 GCA_964409625.1 uncultured Bacteroidia bacterium
AATCCAAGAATATGAATTTTTGAATTGTATGCTTTGGCAAGTTCTACAGCATGTTCTACTTTTTGTAAGGTATGGTCTGAGTTATCAATAGGGAATACAATTTGCCCAAATCCTAATTTCTTTGCATGTGTTTGAACAGATAGTACAGGGCATTTTGAACGAGTAACTACTTTGTAAGTATTGCTTCCTACAAAAAATTCTTCAAAACCTGAAACCCCATGTGTTCCCATCACAACAAGGTCAGCATTGTTTTCTTCACAATATGAATTTACTTCATCACAAATATTTCCTTCCGAAATTGCTGTTGTGGCAACCACTCCATATTCCTTTTTTACTTTTTCTGCTATTTCCTGAAGCTTAACATTAACTTTTGCATTCATTTCAGTAATAGTAGGAATAATTACAGGAGCTTCAATAACGCTAAACTGTGCCCAGTTTATTTCTTGAATGTGGATTAAGTGTAAATCTGCTTTTGTCATTTTCGCCATAAACCCTCCATGCTCAATAGCAAGCATAGATGTTTCAGAAAAGTCAACAGGGATTACAATCGTCTTGATTTTGAAATGGTCTTTCATAAATGCTTATGGTCTAAATGGAGTAAGGAGTTCTTTTACATGCGGAACAATACTCAATACTGGAATATCAGAAGTATTAATAATTTCCTGAGCCGATGAACCGATAAAATATTCTGTGATATCAGTTTCCTGCTGAGTCATAATCATAATCAAATCACCTTCTACTTTGTGTGAATAGTCAAGAATATGTTCTGCCAATGAATTTTCTCCTTTTGTAGCTTTAATAATTTCGGCAGTACATTCAATCCCTGCTTTTTCAATAAAAGCTTTTACTTGTCCTAGTTGGCGAGTAAGTCTGTTTACCACAAACTCATCGTTCGACATCATGATGGATACAACTCTTACTGTTGCGCCATTTCCGAGCTTAGCAACTTCAATTGCTTTATTTACTTTTTGTTTAGTTTCTTTCGTTAAGTCAAGCGGAAGTACAATATTTTTACATCCCACTTTATGAGTTTTACCTCCGATAGTGATAACAGCTCTTTTAGCCATTCTTACTACTCTCAAAGCATTAGAACCGATAAAGCGTTTTTTAATTCCTTTGTCTCCTCCATCAGTTCCCATTATAATTAGAGTGGCATTAAGTAAATCAGCTACTTCAACAATTTTTTCATAAACACTTCCTTTCGCAACAAGTGAAGTAACCTTTACTCCCGATTTTTTTTCAGTTTCATCGGCTAATTTTTTCAAATCAGCTTCCATTTTGGTTTTTAAATCATCGTGTTGTTCTTTGGAGAAAAACTTTGTAATTATACCACCTTCTTCTATTACGTAAAGTAATACAAGCTCTGCTTTGTATTCTCTCGCTAAGTTATAGGATTGGCTTAATGCAATTAGTGATTGTTCCGAAAAATCTACAGGAACGAGGATGTTGTTTTTAGCTAGACTCATAAAATTTTATAGTTTTGAAGGTCGCAAATTTAAGCATTTTAAAGTTATAACAAAAATATGAATACAAATTCTTCTTTTTTAAAGGATACGGAGTTGATTCTGAATAAAAATGGCAGTGTCTATCACTTGAATTTATTACCTGAAATGCTTTCGGATAAAATCATCTTAGTTGGCGACCAAGGAAGGGTTTCAGCAATATCTAAACATTTTGAAAAAATAGAATGGAAGGTTCAGAATAGAGAATTTTTAACGCATACAGGCATTTATAAAGGCAAGAGAATTACAGCCCTTTCTTCGGGAATAGGGACTGATAATATAGATATTGTGATGAATGAGTTGGACGCCCTTGTAAATATTGATTTAGAGAAGAGATTGGTAAAGGAAAAGAATTCTAAATTGAACATTGTACGAATTGGAACTTGTGGTACTCTTCATGCGGATATTGCCCCCGATACTGCTGTAGTTTCAGAATATGCTATTGGTTTAGATGGATTACTTAATTTCTATGATTTTGATAAAAATAATAACAATGAATTAAGCGACTCATTTGTAGAACACATGAAGTTAAATAAAAAGCTTGCTTTTCCTTATTCTGCAAATGCATCAGAAGTGTTATTTGAAAAAATTGGATATGACTTTACAAGTGGAATAACTGTTACTGCTCCTGGCTTTTATGCTCCTCAGGGCAGAGAACTAAGGGCTAATTCTACTTTCAAAGATTTTGATTCTAAGTTTTCATCCTTTGATTATAAAGGCAGAAAGCTTGTCAATTTTGAAATGGAAACCTCTGCCATTTATGGACTTTCCAAACTATTAGGGCATGAGGCATTAACTGTTTGTTTAGTTGTTGGAAACAGAATTACCAAGCAATTTAGCAAAAACTATAAACCTGCTATGGATGAGCTTATTCTGAAGGTTTTGGATAGAATTTAAACTTTAGTTTGTTCAAATCTCATTCAACTGCAGAGAATTTCCAGCTGTTTATAGAAATATTTTTGCATGTAATGAATAACAAGGAGCTAGATGCAATAATTAGTTTGTTGGAAGACCCTGACGAAAGTGTATATAAAAACATCAGCGAAAAACTTTTGTCGCTCGGGCATGAGGTTATTCCTGATTTAGAGCATGCTTGGGAAACATCTTTCGACCCTCTTATTCAACAGCGCCTTGAATCAATAATCCATCGTATTCAATTTGATATTACTGCTAAAGAAATTAAACAATGGACAGATTCGCCAAAGCAAAATCTTTTGCAGGGTGCATTAATCGTTACTAAATACCAGTATCCCGACCTTGATAGTGCGAAAATTAAAAAACAAATAGAGCAGATTAAACAAGATGTGTGGTTAGAGCTAAATGATAATCTTACGGCTCTTGAAAAAATCAGGGTTTTAAATCATATTATTTTTGATGTACATGGCTTCAGCGGAAACACAGTAAATTATTTTGCTCCTCAAAATTCATTTATCAATAATGTGCTGGAAGCCAAAAAAGGAAACCCTATTTCTTTGTGTTTGCTTTATGCAATAATAGCGCAGGATTTAGATCTTCCTATTTTTGGAGTGAACTTGCCTCAGCATTTTGTGTTAGCTTATAAAGATGAACATGATATTTTATTAGAAGCAAGACCAGAGGATAAAGAAGGTGTGCTTTTTTATTTGAGCGCTTTTAATAAGGGTGCTGTTTTTAGTAAAAATGGAATCGAAACTTTTTTAAAACAACTAAAGTTGGATTACAAAGAAGAATACTTTAAGCCTTGTTCCAACAAAGAAACAATTTATCGGCTTGTAGAAGGATTAATGATTTCTTACCAACGGCTTGGCTTTTCAGAGAAAGTGGAGGAGATGCAGATGATAATGAAATACCTAGAATAAAAAATTAGAACGGATAACCAATTCCTAAATTTAAATTAAGGAAAGAATATTTTTCATTGTATTTCTGATAAAAATTATCTTTCCAATCGGCATCAAATAAATGTTGCCCTACCCAGCGGTCTCCTTCTTGAAAAACAGGATCTCTTAATTTTATTCCAAGGTCAAGTCGAATAACAAAAAA
>CAYPEC010000125.1:0-3464 GCA_964409625.1 uncultured Bacteroidia bacterium
TTGGAGGCCTCATCACGAACACGTTGGGCAAACAGGAATTACTATCGGGCCAAACCTATATTTTGCAATTGGTATTTCAGGAGCTATTCAGCACTTAGCAGGAGTGAGTTCTTCAAAAGTAATTGTAGCTATTAACACCGACCCTGAAGCACCATTCTTTAAAGCTGCCGACTATGGTATTGTTGGCGATGCATTTGAAGTTGTTCCAAAATTAATTGAGGAAGTAAAAAAATTCAAAGCAAGTAATCACTAATTATTATTATCTTTAAAGTAGTTATTGCTACGCTTGCTTTATGAAAAAAGTTAAACTCGAAATTGTTGGATTATCATACAGCCAAACACAATCAGGAGCGTATGCTCTTGTGTTAGGAGAAACAAAAGGCAAGAGAAGATTACCCATTATTATAGGAGGTTTTGAAGCACAAGCTATTGCAATTGAGTTGGAAAAAATGACTCCAAGCCGACCTCTTACACACGACCTTTTTAAAACATTCTCAGATACATTCGGAATTTCAGTTAAAGAAGTAATCATTTATAATTTAGTTGAAGGAGTCTTTTTTGCAAAACTTCTGTGTGTTGGTGCCTCAGGAGAAGAGCAGGAGATTGATGCTCGAACATCTGATGCAATAGCACTTGCGGTAAGATTTCAATGCCCTATTTATACTTACGAATTCATTATGTCATCGGCAGGAATTATTTTAGAAGGTGCTGATGCTGAAAGCAAAGTTGATGAATTAGCAGAAATTGAAAAAACAGAATCAGATGAAACCGATATCCTAAAAAAATCTACTGAAGAATTAAAAGAGATGCTCAAAAATGCCATTAAAGATGAGCAATACGAAACAGCATCTAAAATTCGTGATGAGTTAAATAATCGTAAAAAATCATAAACTAACCCTCACAAAAGGTGGAAAGATTTATCGGCTTTATCGGTATAATACTTATTCTAGGAATCGCCTATCTCTTCTCCAATAATCGAAAATCCATCAATTACCGTTTAGTTTTTAGCGGTCTTGGTTTACAAATTTTTATTGCTATTCTTGTTTTAAAAATTCCTCCTGTTACTCGTTTCTTTCAATTTCTGGGAAAAGGAATGCAAAAGATAGAGCAATTTGCAAAACAAGGTGCAGACTTTGCCTATGGAGGAATTGGAGCAATTGGACCCAATGGTGAAATACAAAATTATAATACTCCGCATATTTTTGTTTTCGCATTCAACATTACCTCCACCATTATTTTAGTTTGTGTATTAGTTGCCATGTTTTATCATTGGGGCGTTATGCAGCGAATTGTTTCTTTGATTGCGAGAGCAATGAATTTTATAATGCGTGTAAGCGGTGCCGAAGCGCTTAGTAATGTTGCTAGTGCATTTGTTGGGCAGGTAGAAGCACAAGTTATGATTCGTCCCTACTTACCAACCATGACAAAAAGTGAACTGCTGGCGAGTATGAGTGGCAGCTTAGCTTGTATTGCCGGAGGTATTTTAATTGTATATACCAGCATGGGAGCAAATGCAGAATACCTGATTGCCGCAAGTTTAATGGCTGCTCCAGGGGCTTTGGTTATTTCTAAAATTGTTTTTCCAGAAACAGAAGAATCGCAAACAATGGGAAGCGTTAAGTTAGAAGTGAAAAGTAATTACAGCAATTTGATTGATGCAATAAGTCATGGAGCTGCTGATGGTTTTAAGATTTCAATGAATGTAATTGCTATGCTAATTGGTTTTATTGCATTGATAGCAATGTTGAATTGGATACTGGGACATCTATATACAGGACTAACATTGGATTTTATTTTTGGTAAATTATTTTACCCTATGGCTTGGGCAATGGGAGTTCCTACATCTGATTTGAACAATGTCGCAACTCTTTTAGGACAAAAATTAACCGTTAATGAATTTGTAGCATTTAAAAATTTAACCAGCCAAAGTGTTCCTGTTTTAACAGAAAAAGGAATTCTGATTGTAAGCGTTGCCATTTGCGGTTTTGCAAATTTCAGCAGCGTTGGAATGCAAATTGGAGGTATTGGAGCTTTAGTTCCTGAGCGCAGAGCAGACCTTGCTAAATTAGGAATGAAAGCTCTGTTATGCGGAACACTTGCCTCCTACCTGTCTGCTACGATAGCAGGAATTTTGGTGTAGAAAAGTTTTGTAACTCTTTTATTTATAGTTTCGTAAGAAGTCTAAAATCATTCCCATGAAAAAATTTCAAACCATCATTACTTTGATTGCAGTTTTCTTTTTTATGATTTCTGCAAATGATAAAAGCAAAAAAATAAAAGCTCCTTTTAAAGCACCAAAGGAATTTGTTTTTGTTCCTTCGGGAGAATTAAGTACTGAAAAGAAAGAAAATATAAATGCTTTTTTTATTTCCGAATCTGAAATTTCCAATATTCAATACCGAGAATTTTTAACTGATTTAAAAGCGAAAGGAAAAATAGAAGATTTTAAAATTGCTATATATGACAGTACAAAGTGGACTGAATCTCCCATTTATAATAAACCATATAATAACTTTTACCATTGGCATCCAGCATATAATAATTATCCAGTTGTAAATATTAGTTATGCAGGTGCTTTATTATATTGCAAGTGGATTGCTGAAAAACTCAATGAAAACAACAAAACTGGATATAAAATAGAAGTTCGTTTACCTACTGAAGCTGAATGGGCTTATGCCGCAAAAGGCGGAAACAATGAAAATATTTTCGCTTGGGAAGGACCTTATATAAGAAATGGGAGTGGACAAATTTTAGCAAATTTCTGCCGAGTTAATGACGGACTAATAAGTATAAATCCTCAAACTGGTGAGAAAAAAATAATTTTTGATGAGCCAGGAAAGACAAGTGTGGCTGCGTATATAGGTAAAAATGCTGATATCGGTGCACCAATTAAAACTTATTGGGCTAATGGATTTGGAGCTTATAATATGTGTGGCAATGCTGCTGAAATGGTTTTAGAAAAAGGAATTGTAAAAGGTGGAAGCTATATAAGTGGTGCTTATGAAATGCGTGTAGAAAACAAACAGACTTTCGATGAAGAAGTAAAACCATTATCCTATATTGGCTTTAGACCTATTCTAACTTTCACGAAATAATTCCGTTGAAAACTTCTTAAAATCTAACTAACGCTTTACGCTCTCAAAGCGTTAATTTTACATTTAATATTTTAATTGATTATTCGCAAATTCGTTATTATTCGTTATTCGTACTTATGAAGCAATACCATAATTTAATGCAACATGTTTTAGAACATGGCACAAAAAAAACTGACCGTACAGGAACAGGAACAATTAGTGTTTTTGGGTATCAAATGCGATATGATTTAGCAGAGGGATTTCCTTTGCTTACCACTAAAAAACTTCACACTAAATCCATCATTCATGAATTGTTATGGTTTTTGAAAGGCGATACCAACATTAAATATTTAAAAGAAAATGATGTTAAAATTTGGGATGAGTGGGCAG
>CAYPEC010000126.1:0-3456 GCA_964409625.1 uncultured Bacteroidia bacterium
AAAACATTTTCGACTTTTCTCAAAAATATGGCAAGCAGTTACTCTGGATAATTACAGCATTTGTTCTTGCCACAATAATTATCGCAATAGATGGAGAATTTTATGCTGCATTTGCTTTTCCAATATATATTATTGCTTTAATAATGTTGGTGCTAGTTCTTTTTATAGGAACAGAAATTTCCGGAAGTAAATCATGGTTTAAAATTGGAGATGCAGGTATACAACCTGCCGAATTTGCTAAGTTCGCCACTTGTTTGGCTTTGGCAAAATACCTTAGTAAATTGGATATAAAAATGTCTAATCTTTCTACAAAAATAATTTCTTCGCTCATTATTTTTACTCCAATTATATTAATTATTTTAGAAAATGAAACAGGGGTTGCCCTTGTTTATTTTGCATTTATTTTTGTTCTTTATCGTGAAGGTCTTTCAGGCAATTTTTTGCTTTTTGGTTTTTTTGCAGCTGTCTTATTTGTCTTGTCTTTATTGGTAGATAAAATTACTTTAACCTATATTATCGGAGGAATGTTAACTGTAGTTTTTCTATTTCTTCGAAAAAGCAAACAAATTTTCCTTACAATATTGTCCATCTTTCTCATAGTTGTAGGGATTGTTTTCGGAACTGATTATGCATTTAAAAAATTAGAAACTCATCAGCAAAAACGAATAAATGTTTTTTTAGGAAAAGAAGTTGATAAAAGTAAAGAGGGCTACAATGTAAATCAAGCAATGATAGCAATTGGTTCAGGAGGACTTGGAGGTAAAGGATATTTACAGGGAACTCAAACTAAATATGATTTTGTCCCCGAGCAAGACACTGATTTTATTTTTTGTACCGTAGGAGAAGAGTGGGGATTTTGGGGAACTTCAAGTGTGATTATTTTATTGGTTGGATTAATAGTGAGAGTGATTTTTATTGCAGAAAGGCAACGATCTCCTTTCAGTAGAATTTATGGTTATGGAGTAGCTTCTATTTTATTTTTTCACCTCACCGTTAATATCGGTATGACAATAGGATTGATGCCTGTGATTGGGATACCATTGCCATTCTTTAGTTATGGAGGTTCTTCGCTTTGGTCATTTACTATTTTGCTCTTTATCTTTTTGAAACTCGATGCTCAACGATTAGAGATATTTAGATAGAAATTATTTTAGCGCCACTTTATGCGTACAATGTTCAAAAGATGATGAAACTGAAATTAAATAAAATCCTTTTGAGAAATTAGAAATAGGAATGCTATATAAATTATCTCCTCTTTGCATTATTGTGCTTTTACTTGTCAATTCTCTTCCAAGTGCATCAAGCAAAATAAATGAAACTTTTTCATCTTCTTTTAAATTTACAGAAAACAAAACTTCGTCAGGAGTAATTGCTTTTATTTCAGAAAATGGTAATTCTTTTTCACACGAAGAAGCGGCTACTTTATAATAAGCGCTTTCTGAATTGTAGTCTGTTTGACGAATACGATAATAATTGACCCCTTGCGCAGGACTTTCATCATACCAAGTATAATTATGTTGAAGTGAAGTAGTTCCAGATCCTGTTATTTGTGCAAGAGGCGAATATATAATTCCGTTTAAAGAACGCTCAATAGTAAAGTAATCATTATTTATTTCAGATGCAGTTGACCAAGTAAGTTTCATATTTCCGCTTTCGCAATTTGCATCAAATGATATTAGTTCAATAGGCAAAAATGCGGCAGGCAAGCAAAATGATTGGTTATTGTTTAAACCTCCAGTAGAAGCTGTCATACCAAAGAATGGAGTGCTAGTACCAAAAACTGTAGCAGGATTAAACGAATAAGAAATAGTTCCATAAGTTGTAGTTCCGGAAGCATCTAAAATAGTTACTGTAATTGTACCAGGACTACCAGGCGCCCATGAAACACGCATAATATGGTTTAACCCATTTTCAATATTATATAATGAGCCCCCACTTTTTAAAGGAACGGCACAGGGAACATAAGGTCTTTCGCCACCTGCTACTGCATTGCAGTTAGCATCTAAATCGGGGTTAAAGGTTGAGCCCGTCCAAACATCTAAGTGATCCCACTCTGTGGTTGAGGTACAGTTTAAAGCATCCCCTCCACAAAAATCATCTCTATCTTCAAAATTTAAGTACGTATCTAATTCAATAATAAGAGAATTAGAAATATTGGCTGCTCCCATTGCCCCTCCAACATCCCCACAAGCACAAACACCATCAGGGTCATTTTGCATAACAAAAGCAATTCCGTCAGCACCTCCATCGCTACTTCCTAAGTTTACAGCAAAGTCATACGAAAAAGCGGTGGAAAAATCTAATGTCGAGTTTACATCCCAGGCGCATCCTTTTTGGCTGTTTGTTGCCGTTGTGAGTGTTGTGCAATTATAAGGAGATGTTGATGTCGCATTTCCAACAGTAGAATAATTTACATTTAAAGTGGTTGTAAAGCTATAAATGGAACACCCTATTGCATCACCAGTAGCATTTTTCGGAATTATTTGCCAGTAATAGGTTGTATTGGGAGCCAAAGTAGTCAGAGTGTAGGAAGTAGATGTTGTGTTTGTTACAAATGGAGGAGTGGATGAAGTTCTAAAATAAACATCGTAACTTGTAGCGGCATTGCAACCCGAAGAAGCTGGGGCTGTCCAACTTAATGCCGTTGAGCAAATAGCAACATTCGTAGCGGCAATAGCGGGTGATGGAGATGTTGCACATACTGGAACTGTGGGTGTACAAGGAGAATAAACACATATATTTCCTGTCATGTTTATATCACTTGCATTTCTTTGAATGCGAATGGCGTAAGTTTGACCAATGGTAGTAGCTAAATTAATTGTTTCGTTTCCAGATGTTGTAGCATTTACACAGGTTAATGAAGTCATATTGGTAGCGCAAGCTCCCGTAAAAATGTGCATGATTGCATCATTAAGAGAGTTATAAGTAATTGTAGTATTTACATTAGTTGCGGTAAACCACCACCAAGCATCATCATTGTCAGAAGCTGAGCATCCTGTTGCTCCATCCCAATAATCTGTATTGTTGTTACTATTAAAGCTCGAAGTTGTACATGTTGTTCCTACTGTAATTGCAGTTCCTCCATAAGAACAATCGTCAGATTGAGAGTAAATAACAGTTGAATTTAAAACGAGCAGTAAAACTATTTTTAACAAGTTCTTCATAAGCTAAATCGGTTTAGGTCTATAGTATATTAAAAATCAACCTGTTTGATTATAAGCTAAATTGATTTAGTGTTGAACACGAAGGTAAAACATTTTTCTAAACTGACAAATTTTTTAGATTTTTTTTTCACCTTTACAAAAAAATAAAAATATTCAATGTCCAACAAGCGGGTTTCACTTTCAGATTTATCGAAAATATTAGGAGTCTCCAAAACGCTTGTTTCAATGGTGCTAAATGGAAAGGGAGATGAACATAAAATAAGTTCAAAAACTCAAAAAACTGTATTAAAGA
>CAYPEC010000127.1:0-3452 GCA_964409625.1 uncultured Bacteroidia bacterium
GATGTTTTAAAAATTTCTTTTTTTCTGTCGGTTATTTTCAGAAATATTTTGTCAAGCATTTCTCCAATATCTCCTGTGTGAAACCAACCTTCTGTATCTATTACTTCTGCTGTTGCATCAGGTCTATTGTAATATCCCAGCATAATATTTGGTCCTTTCACCAAAATTTCTCCATCAGTAGCAATTTTCACTTTTACATCTTTTATAACTGTTCCAACCGTTCCGAATTTAATACATCCTTTTCCGAAATTATTTACAGCAATGACTGGGGATGTTTCTGTTAAGCCATAACCTTCTAGAACAGTAATTTTTGCGGCATTAAAAACTCTTGCAAGTCTTGGTTGAAGAGCCGCACCACCTGAAACAGCTGCAACAACATTTCCTCCTAATGCCTCCCTCCATTTTTTAAAAACAAGTGCATTCGCAATTTTTAATTGTAGTTCATACCACCAACCATTGGCTCCATCCAACTCATATTTTAATCCAAGATTAAGCGACCAAAAGAAAAGTGCTTTTTTAATTCCTGTTAGCTCAGCACCTTTCGCTACAATTTTATCATACACTTTTTCGAGTAAACGAGGGACGGTTGCGAAAATTTGTGGTTTTATTTCTTTTAAATTATCTGCAATTTTATCTAAGCTTTCTGCAAAATAGATTGATACTCCTAAGTATATGTAAAGTGTATTCAACATTCTTTCATACACATGATTTAATGGAAGAAAACTTAATGCCTTCCAATTATTTTTAAATGGTGCAAGGCATTCAGAAGCATAAGCATTGCTTAATAAATTATTGTGCGAAAGCATTACTCCTTTTGGAGTTCCTGTAGTTCCTGATGTGTAGAGTATGGTTAGCAAATCATTTGGCTGAACTGATTTTTTTAATTCTTCTAATTTTGATTCGTTAATATTATTTTTTCCGAGTTTAATTAGTTCTGAATAGTGTTTTGCCCCTTCAATTTTATCAAAAGTGTAAATAAATTTTACTGATGAAACTTTATCTGCAATAGGTTTAATTTTTTTATATAAATCAATACTTGAAACAAAAATAAATTTTACTTGAGCATCGGTTAAAATAAATTCTAAGTCATGCTCACTTATGGTAGGATATATTGGAACTGTAACGGCCCCGATTTGTTGCGAAGCATAATCAGCAAAATGCCATTCTGGTCGGTTGTTTGCAATGATTGCAATTTTATCTTTTGGATTTATACCTAAATTAAGAAGTGCATAGGAGAGGTGATTTACATTGAAAATAAAATCATCTGTAGAATATTTTTTCCAAACACCATTTACTTTAGCTACCAAAGCATCCGATTTAGGATTGTGTTCTTTCTGATATTGAAGTAAATCAAAAATTCTGTTTGGTAGCATAAAATTGAAATGGTTGTGTTTAACCAAAGATACGGTTTTTAGAAAGATTTGTTTCAGTATTCTAAACTTCATTAATTTAGTGTGCTATGAGAAAGACAATTTTTATTTTTACTTTACTTGTTTTGGGTGTTTTAATACCATTAAATGATTCCTATTCTTGGGGATTTTATGCTCATAAAAGAATTAATAGAATGGCAGTATTTACACTCCCTCCTGAAATGATTGGGTTTTATAAAAAACATATTGACTATGTTACAGAACACGCTACTGACCCAGATAGAAGGCGTAGCAGTAAAGAAGGCGAAGCACCTTTGCATTATATTGACCTTGACCATTACGGGCAGCATCCTTTTGATTCAATTCCTATAATATGGAAAAAAGCTGTAGAGAAATATACTGAAGATACTCTTATGGCTTATGGAATAGTTCCATGGCATATAGAGAAAATGACGTATCGTTTAACAGAAGCTTTTAAGAAAAACGATCTTGATAGAATTTTATACCTATCTGCAGATATTGGCCATTATATAGCTGATGCACACGTGCCGCTTCATACCACCGAAAATTATAATGGACAACTCACCAAACAAAAAGGAATTCATGGTTTTTGGGAATCAAGAATTCCAGAACTTAAAGCCGAACAGTATAATTATTTGGTTGGTAGAGCCCAATATGTGGATTATCCTTTAAAGAATATTTGGAGTGTAGTTAAGGCAAGTTTTGCAGCAAAAGATTCTGTTTTGCTTTTTGAAGCTGAATTGAGTAAAAAATTTCCTAGCGATAGAAAATATGCATTTGAAAACAGAAATAATTCTACCGTTAAAACCTATTCAGAAGAATATACAAATGAATATAATAGAATGCTTAACGGAATGGTTGAAAGAAGAATGCTTGCAAGTATTATTACTGTTGGTAGTTTATGGTACACAGCTTGGGTTAATGCTGGACAACCCGATTTGAGTGTTTTTGAAAACAAAGCCATTTCGGATTCTCTTAAAAATGCATTAAAATCGGAAGAAGAGTCATGGAAGGATGCCAAAATAAAAACTGTAAAAGGTCACGAAGATTAGTTTTTCCGACATCTTGTCATTACGTTTGCATGGACTATTATTTGACTAACTTAAACACATAACTAAAAAACAAACAACAAAATGAAAAAAGGTTTAATTGTTCTCTTGTCAATTCTGGGTATAGGATTGATTTTCTTTTTCTGGATTAGCGGAGCTTATAATAAAGCTGTGAAGCTAGACGAAGATGTAAAAGCAAAATGGGCAAATGTTTCATCTTCTTATCAACGCAGAGCTGATTTAATTCCAGGTTTAATTGAAACTGTGAAAGGTGCTGCGGCTAATGAAAAAGACATTTTAGCTTCTGTAACAGGATTGAGAAGCGGAATTTCAAATGCTAAAACTCCTGAGGATTTAGATAAAGTTGGAAAGCAAATTAATGCTGCCATTAACCTAACTTTTGAGGCATATCCACAGATTCGTTCTACTGAAAATTTTCAAACATTTCAAGCGCAATTGGAAGGAACAGAAAATCGAATTAATGTTGCGAGAAATGAATACAATGAAACTGTGAAGTTTTACAATACTCATATTCGTGGATTTATTACTCGTATAGCACTTTCAATTTCGGGTGGAGATTTTGAAAAGAAAGAAGGGTTTGCAGCAGTAGCAGGATCTGAAAATGCTCCTAAAGTAGATTTCTAAAAATGATTTTTCAAAAACATTTTTTTAGTAACGAGGAGAAAACTAAAATTTCTCAAGCCATTGCTAATGCTGAAAAAAATACTTCAGGCGAAATAAGGGTGCACATTGAACATGTTTGTAAAGCAGATGCTGTTGAAAGGGCTGTAGAAATTTTTGGCTTGCTAAATATGCATGAAACTGAACTTAGAAATGGCGTTCTTTTTTATTTAGCTACCCAAGACAAGAAGTTTTCCATTATTGGTGATGAAGGAATAAATAAAGCAGTGCCGAATGATTTTTGGGAAAAAATTAAAAATCACTTGCAAGAAAAATTTCAACAACATCTTTTTTGTGATGGTTTATGCGAAGGAATTGAAATGGCAGGAAA
>CAYPEC010000128.1:0-3336 GCA_964409625.1 uncultured Bacteroidia bacterium
CGATTTTGATTATCCTCATTGTCATGCTTTACAGTTATTCTATCAATTACTAAAAATAGATTTGAGTCTCGATAACTTTCGGGATGAGATTTGAGTCCCGATAACTTTCGGGATGAGATTTGAGAAATATATTCATCAATCTTCATCACATCATCTCCAATTTTTATTCTCGAAAATCCTTGTTGAACTAATAATTCAAGTTGAGTGTTAATGTTTCTATCTTCCTTAAAGTTAATTGGGGAAAGTATCAGAATCTTTGTGTTTTCTTCAAAACTGTCAATATGTTTCATCACATCTGCAACTGTGTGACGCATAACTGGCTTATTAGATATAGGCGAGAAGGTTCTTCCAATTCTGGCAAAAAGTAGTTTTAAGTAATCGTATATTTCTGTTGAGGTGCCAACTGTAGAACGGGGATTGCGGGTATTTACTTTTTGTTCAATTGCAATAGCCGGAGAAATTCCTTTTATATAATCAACAGCAGGCTTTTCAAGTTTTCCTAAAAATTGTCTAGCATAAGAAGATAGACTTTCAACATATCTTCTTTGACCTTCGGCATAAAGTGTATCAAAAGCAAGAGAAGATTTTCCTGAGCCAGATAATCCCGTAATTACAACAAGTTTATTTCTTGGAATAGAAACATCAATGTTCTTTAAATTGTGCATTCTTGCACCTTTTATAATGATTTCTTTTGTAGTAACAGATGTATTTTTATTGTCTTTTGCCAAAACCTATTTTTTAAAGGATTGCAAAGGTAAGTATTATAAAAGTTTAAAAATTTGTTGGATAAATAAAAAACACCTATATTTGTACAACTAAATAAGTAACCATTTAGAAATGGTTGCGTTTAAATGACAACCCTAAACCAAGTAGGAATATAGAAAAACCTTTACTCAATTAAGTTTACACGTAATTAAGTTTAACTTTAAAAGAGGAGGTATCTATGTTAGTTGTTGAAAATTTACCCGATAAAGATTTATTGGAACTATATGTAAAAGGCAATGAGAGATGCCTTGAGGTTTTAATTTATCGTCATAAAAATGCTATTTTTGGCTACATCATGAATGTAGTTGGGCTTGATAGAGCCTTGGCAGAAGATATTTATCAGGAAGCATTCTTTAAAGTGATTAACTCACTTAAAAAAGGCAAGTATGTTCATGATGGACGATTCGTTCCTTGGGTAAGAAGGATTGCTTATAACCTTGCTATGGACCATTACCGTGAGGCAAAGAAAATAAAAACATATAGTGTTGTTAAAACTAAAAATGGCGAAGAAGTCGATATTTTTAGTCGTCTTCGTTTGCCAGAAGAAAGCCATGAGCAAAAACAAGTGAAAAAACAGCTAAATGAGGAAGTAAAGGAGTTGTTGGTCGAACTTCCGGAAGAGCAACGTGAGGTGTTAATGCTTCGCTTGTATTATGACATGAGTTTCGGTGAAATTTCGGAAGTTACCAAAACAACCTTGAATACTTGCTTAGGAAGGATGCGCTATGCCTTAATTAATCTCAAAAAATTGATAAAAGAGAGAGACATAGAGCTAATGGTATAAAAAAATAGATTTGATACAATAATTGCAAAAATATTCCGTTCACTATGTATAACAAATACAAAAATGAATGGATAAAAACTACACTGAAGAAGCAATTGAAACAAAAAAAATTAAAACAAAAAATGAAAGCCAAGAACAAAATCAGTATGAACCAAGCCTTGGTGCAACAAACAACATACTGAATTATTCGAAGGCATTAAAAATCAGTTCTTCAAAAACATTAGAGTATTTTGAAACTGTTTTAAACTAATTTAGATTTAATTGCGCAAAAAGCCAGAAGCGATAGCTTCTGGCTTTTTAGTTTATTTCTTTATCACAGTAAATTCTACTCTTCTGTTTTTTGCTCTTCCCGTTTCGGTATCATTAGTGGAAATTGGTTTGGTTTCTCCGTAACCTTTTGCGCTTAACCTTTCTATAGCAATACCTTTTGCTATGAGATATTTTAAAACAGATTGTATTCTATCATCCGAAAGTTTTAAATTGTATTCATCACTCCCTTTATTATCAGTATGTCCGCTAAGGGCAATAACCATTGAAGCATTTTCAAGTAGTAGATTATACAATCTGTCGAGTTCAGAAAAAGATTCCTTTTTCAAAGTAGCTTTATCAAAATCAAAGAAAATATTATTTAACCTGATTACCTCTCCAACTTCAACTGGAGTAAGATAAAGGTTCCGTTCAATTTCTTCGTATTTTGTAATTGCGCTTACATCAATATTCTCACTTACTGAATAAAATCCTTGTTTGGTTGCCATAAAACTATATACTGTTCCATAAGGTAAAATAATTTTATAAGAACCATCAATAGGATTTGAGATAGCTGTACCTAATTCTTTGTTTGTTTCGAGATTATTGTAGGTGATGTTTGCGTCAATTGGTTTTTGAGTTTTTGTATTTATTACTTTGCCATAAATTAAAACTACAGGATTTGGTTTGGCTGCTTCTGCTTGTTTTATCCTGAAAATATCAGCAGCACCAAAAGATTTTTTTTGCGAAGAGAGATAGGCGTAATCACCCGAAGCAGGAATAGTATAATATGCTTCCCAATCTTCTGTGTTTATTTCAGGACCTAAATTTAAAGGTTCGCTCCATTTTATCCATGTGCTATCTAATCTCCTTGAAACAAAAATATCAGCACTACCATATCCTAGATGTCCATTGCTTGCAAAGTAAAGCGTAGCATTATCTGAAGCTAAAAAAGGTGACATCTCAATTCCAAATGTGTTTAAAGTTGCTCCCATATTTATTGGTTCTGAAAAAAAATCTCCTTGATCAAAACTTACATATAAATCTTGGTCGCCATAACTATCTTTTTTTTCAATTGCCATCAGCAAAACTTTTTTATCAGCCGATAAACAAAAATTAGAATATCTATTCTTGTTATAAAAATTTTTGATTTCAACTGTTTGTGGTAACGACCAACCATTTTTTGTTCTGTTGCTCATCGATATTCCAGGACCTAATGAAGTTCCATCAGGATTGTAAGTGTTCATAATCAACAAAGAGTTTCCATCTGCTGATGCAGATACAGGACTATTTGGTCCTGCATTGTTTATGGGTTTTCCAATATTTTCCAATGGCTCCCATTCACCTTTTTCGTTTTTTGTAGAAAACCAAATATCATCTTCCTTTGAAATATTTTCAGGATTATTTTTGCGGCAGACATAAATTGTTTTTCCATCGGGAGAAATTACAGGAATAATTTCATCGGTTTCGGAGTTTATGTTTTCTCCTAAGTTTTCTTTTGTATAGCCATTGATAGGATTATCAATTAACTTTATTTCATT
>CAYPEC010000129.1:0-3277 GCA_964409625.1 uncultured Bacteroidia bacterium
TTTTATCATCCGTTACAATCTTTCCAAGTTACCACTTACTACTTAAGCACTACCCGAGTTTTTACTGCTCCCAAACAGAGTCCGCGCCTCCCCAGCGTGCTTCGCATAACGCAAACCGATATCACCGAAATAACAGCACAAGCACCGTCCCGAAGGCTTATTGCGAGTAATTTAATTTCTTGCAGAAACCTTCGGGACGTTTTTCTAATTACAGTGCAGGTGTAGCGAAGGGTCTCTGAGATGCTCGTAGAAATTCTTCGCCGCAAACAACACCCCGCAAGTACATCGGGGCAGGCGAGCGCGGCTAAAGTAATACAAAAAGCTATAAATCAATTCTCAAGTACAATAGAAAAAAAAGGAAAATTTTTATGGGAACTTTGCAAGAAACAGAAGAGAAGAAAGTTTTTGCCTCGGGGCGAATAACCATGCTAGTCGGCTTCCTAATGGTTTTATTTACCTGCATCTACTTTACGATAGCAATCGCCCTGGATATTGGCGGAGAAAAAGCCATCGGTAAATTATCAAACGTTTCGAAAGGCTGTTCGCCAAATAAATCCTGCTGGACCTCAAAAATCGAATTTACAACAAAAGCGGGCGAACAAGCCGGGTTCTATCCGCTAACCTCCCCCATATTTTTCGACGTTGACAACGCGATCAGCGGAAAACCATACGAAGAGTACAACTATTACGAAGTTCGCTATTTCGAAAGTTACCCTCAACTTGCAAAAGTAAAACTAGTGTTTCACCTTGAAAAAATTGGCAAATTCGGCTGGTTGTTTTTAGGGCTTGTCTTAATGATATTCGGCAGACTATTTTCACGCCCTAACAACAAACCATTCGTGCTTGATTTAAGGCATCTAAGAAAAAAGAATAAATAAATTGCATAAACACTCATTAAAATCAGGGGCATTAAAAAGAATAGGGATTACAATTTAGCCATAGGGATTTTTCTCTGTGGCTAATTTTTTAAGATTAGCCGCCCAGCATCTTTTTACCGTTCTATCATGAACAGGAGAATAATATGCCCCAAAAATATCTCTCAACACTTTTGCTTGGCTTTGTATTATTAACCGCCTGTATTGCACAAACACCTGTATCAACCCCAACCGCGACTCTGACACCTGCGCCCACTTCAACCGCAACGCCCACATTAACCCCCACACCTACAATTGCTCCCCTCCCTACAGAAGGTCCTATTGCAGACCTTGCCAAAAAGCTTGAAGGTACAGGCTATAAACCTGCATGGAATAGCGACCAAACAGAATTTGTACTTAACTATACAGATGCAGAGAGCAATATAACTGAAGTATCTGATTTACAAATTAATAAATATGGACAATGGTCAAGAGCATACATCTTTGAAAATCCATTTGGTTCACCAGAACTTATGACAGCAAAAGGGAAAACTACTGACATAACCAGTGACCTAAATTTTAAAGGCTGGAAAATTGAAAATGGGGCATGGGTAAGAGAGAAGGCAATTTCTCCAGAGGGTATAGAGACAAACATACAAGTTTTTTCAATTGAAGAAACTATTCAAATATTACGTGCCGTAACACAAGAATATGTAGATAAAAATGGAAAAGATGTATTGAAAGATGATAGTGCTATGAGAGAAGCATCAACGGATAGAATGTATGCAACACTAAATAAATTTGGCGCGAACATTCGAGACACATATTCAATCGGTGGCGTAAATTGGAAAGTGCATGTGCCAAGTGTAGAAAATTGGTATTGGGGAAATAATGAGATTACTTTGGTGAATAGTAATGGTACAAAAATAGGAAATGAACCACTTTTGTTTAATGCATTTACTGCGGTGGGTAATAATGGTGAATATGCATTTATGGTATGGCAAGATGTAAATGGAAATTACCAACATGTATTTGTAGATTTTCCTGAAATAAATGAAATAGTAGTTGGTAATTACGACACATATCCAATAAAATTATCAAAGTAGTAGGTTGACATTCACTTCAATAAAATAGCATAATGATTGTATGGGGAAAAAGGTGTTATATGTGCTAATTGTTTTATTTCTTGTGTTTTTACTTCCTAAAAATGTTAGTGCACAAAATACAGGTGGTGGGAGTGGAAGTTGTTCTGGTTGTCAATGTGGATGTAATGGCGCAGGGCAGTGTAATGTAAACTGTCAAACGCTGGTCATTCCATCAATAAACTGTGATGGACAATCATGTACTTATGTTATCCAATCTCAAGGATGTAATAACAGATATGATTGTGCAAAAAGCGGAAAAATTTTATGTATCGGTGGGGAATGTGGTGGCGCTAAACCAGAATGTATTGCCAGAAATTGCCCTGCAGGAACTGTACCAGACTGGACAATAACAACACCTTCATGTGCTAGTTGGGCAAAAGAAGCAGTATGTGGTAATTCATGGAAAAGAGTTGATTATGGACCAGGTTGCCGTGAATTAGGTCTATGCAGTGAAGGATTTAAATGTAAAAAGACCAGAGTTGAAATTGCTACCTGTGTTCCAGTTTGTCCAGGGCTGACTGCTCCTTCTAATGTTACATACACTCCAGGGCTTGTTTCATGGACGACAGGAGCCGCAGGTACAGGTCAAACAATTCAAATTTCTAAAAAATTAAGTGATCTACAAGCAAGTTGTGGGGCAGGTACTGCTTGTGTAGTAAACGACACCAACGTCTCTGCTAATGCAAGTTCATATCCAGTTTCACTTGAGTATAATAAATTCTACTATGTAGTAATTATTAACAAGGGGACTGCAGGCTGTGTAAAAAATGTTGCGATCTCATTCCAAACGGAAATATTTAGTTCTTCATGGTGGCAGATTAAAAATGGTGACTTGGTAACCAATGGCGATTTAATTTCACCAGTACCGCCTAGCAGATATTTTAGCATCGAAGGCGCTGGCTTATTCCCAGGCGTGCCAGTATTTGGAGGGGCACTAAACCTAACAACCACTAATACACAAATATCAACAACAAAATGGAATGCAAATACGCTATCAAATAACAGCAGGCGTTTTGATTATCAATATTTTAGATCACTAGTTCCTACAAGCCTTATACCAACTGTCTATGATGGAACTACACAAGGAACGATTGTAGATGGCTATGAATGGTACGAAAATAATGGAAATTTAGCACTGGGCACGACTGACTTTGGTACAAGAAAGGTAATTTTATTTGTAAATGGGGATTTGATGATTAGTCACCCGACAGTTTTAAGAAATGCGGTGGTTGAGTAGCCCTGAGCGTTTTTGCGAAGGGCGTATCGAAACCACCAATG
>CAYPEC010000130.1:0-3275 GCA_964409625.1 uncultured Bacteroidia bacterium
TGCATCATTCCAAGTGGTGTGCTGTGGTCTCCACCAATTAATCCAACAGTTTTGTTTTTATTTAAGTAGTGTAAGCATTGTTGTTTTACCCAAGCATTCATTTTTTCGCATTCGCTGTTTACCTCTGTGCGAATGGCTTTCATGGTTTTGTTTTTCTCGAACGATTCTCCCGCTTCGAGCATCTTAATATATTGCTCCGATTTTTTTCTTAATGCTTTACTTTTATTTTTTATTGCAGTCGGAATTTTTTCCATTGCAATTCCAATTTTCCAAGAGTCCTTTACTTTAGGGTCATATAAATCAACTTGAAAAGATGCATCGTAAATTGCTTCAGGCCCATTAGCTGTCCCTGAACCATAAGAAACTGTAACTTCCCAAGGAACGGGAATAATTACAACATCTGCTTCATCGGTATTAAAAGGCAATCCAAAAATGTTATTGTTTTTATCACCAAGATTATTGGGATCAAATTTTTTTATTTTTTCCGCTTTGCTCATAATTTTAATTTGCTGCAAATCTATAAAAAAGAAAAGCCCCGCATCAAACGATGCGGGGCTTTTCAATAATTCAGTTAAATATTACTTGTTAACTGTTTTAGCTAATTCAGCGCCAGCTTTGAACTTTGCAACTTTTTTAGCTTTAATTTGGATTGCTTTTCCAGTTTGAGGATTTCTTCCAGTTCTAGCATTTCTTTTAGCAACTGAAAAAGAACCGAAACCAACAAGGGCAACTCTGTCTCCTTTTTTAAGTGCTTTAGAAACTGCAGATACGAATCCGTCTACTGCTCTTCCTGCGTCAGCTTTTGTAAGCTTTGCGTCTGATGCAATTGCATCAATCAATTCTGATTTGTTCATTTTGATTTTTGTTTTGGGTTTAACATTAATTTATTTAACGCAGCAAATGTATGTGAGTGCTATATATCATGCAACATTCGGAGCAAAAAAAACGTGTTTTTGTTGAAAACTCGCCTTTTTGTTAATAACTATGGGCTGAAATGCCCTCAATATAGGGCTTTAGGTGTTGTTAAAACTCGAAACTCTACTCTACAAGTATATGTAGGTACATGATACTTCCGTGCTAACTGAATTTAGGGTGATCAGAAAATCGGTATCCTCTTAAGAATTCTTCCACCATCATTTTCTTTTTTCCAGATAGTTGCAACTCCTTTATATATAGGGATCCATTTTTAACCGAAACTTTAATGTATGTTTTGTTATCTGTTTCAATTAAACCAATTGTATTTTGGTGTGTAGCAATTTCTTTTTCTGTTTTATAAATTTTAACGATTTGATTTTTGTTGTTATCTACTAACTCCGTCCATGCTGCAGGGTAGGGGCTTAGCCCTCTAATAAGATTATGTATTTTTTCTGCTGATTTTGTCCAATCTATTTTACAATCTTCTTTAAATATTTTGGGTGCGTGTTTTAATTCGGAAGAATTTTTTAAAATATTTTCTTGAGCAGTTTGTGGTGCTGAATTGTTTTCAATTGCTTGAACTGTTTTTAAAACAAGCTCCGAACCTTTGCTCATTAGTTTTTCATACACATCTCCAACGCAATCATTTTCTTCAATAGAAATTTTTTCTTGATAAATAATTTTTCCTGTATCAATTTCATGTTGAAGAAAAAAAGTAGTAACACCTGTTTCTTTTTCTCCATTTATAACAGCCCAGTTAATTGGCGCAGCACCTCTGTATTGAGGAAGCAAGGAAGCATGTAGATTAAATGTTCCTAAGCGGGGCATACTCCAAACTATTTCAGGTAGCATTCTAAACGCAACTACAACTTGTAAATCAGCATTTAGATTTTTTAGTTGTTCTATAAGAGTTGGGTCTTTTAATTTTTCAGGTTGTAAAATGTTTAGCCCTTTTTCAAGTGCATACTTTTTCACATCCGACATCTGCATTTCAAGTCCTCTGCCTGCTGGCTTATCGGGTGCAGTAATTACGCCAACTACATTGTAATTATTCTTTATCAGAATATCAAGCGAAGGAACTGCAAACTCAGGAGTTCCCATGTAGATGATGCGTAAATTACTTTTCATGAAATGAGTAAACTATTTTAGGTATCTAAAATCATGACCTTTTTTAATTCCTTTAAGAGAACTAAAAATAAGTTTGATAACATTCTCCACATCTTTCTTGTGAACCATTTCTACTGTGGTGTGCATGTATCGCAATGGCAATGAAATTAAAGCTGATGGAACTCCGCCTAAAGAATAAGCAAAAGCATCTGTATCTGTACCTGTGGCTCTTGATACTGCCTGACGCTGAAAAGGGATTTTTTCTTTTTTAGCAACATCAATAATGTTATTCAATAAATTATTATGTACCGCAGGACCATAAGTTAATACAGGACCTTTACCACAAGCAAAATCTCCATTTGTAATTTTATTTAACATTGGTGTTTGTGTGTCATGGCATACATCTGTAATAATTGCAACATCTGGTTTAATTCGCTGCGTAATCATTTCAGCTCCTCGCAAACCAACTTCTTCCTGAACAGAATTGGTAATGTATAGTCCAAACGGAAGTTTTGTTTTTGTTTCGTGTATCATGCGAGCTACTTCTGCAATCATAAATCCTCCAATGCGGTTATCCAAAGCTCTGCCCACAAAATAGCGGTCGTTTAATGTTATAAATTCATCTTCGTATGTAATTACACATCCAACATGAATTCCAAGCTTTTCTACTTCTTTATCAGAAATACATCCGCAATCCAAAAAAATATTTTTTAAAGAAGGAACTTCTTCTTTGCCTGGCTCACGTGTATGAATGGCGGGCCAGCCAAAAACAGCTTTTACAATTCCTTTATCGGTATGTATGTTTACTCTTTTTGATGGAGCTATCTGATGGTCGCTGCCACCATTTCTGCGCAAATAAATAAAACCATCTTTAGTTATGTAATGTACAAACCAAGAAATTTCATCTGCATGGGCCTCTATAATTACTTTGTATTCTGCCTTTGGATTAATTACTGCCACAGCAGTTCCGTAATTATCTACAAAATAATCATCGGTAAAAGGTTTTATATAATTGAGCCAAAGTTTTTGTCCTTCGGTTTCAAAGCCAGTAGGAGAGGGGTTGTTGATGTATGCTTCAAGAAACTGAAGCGACTTGGAACTCAATATTGATTTCTCTGATTTTTTCTTTGCCATAAATCGGTTTGTTTTGTGATTTCAAACCTACGAAAAAATAAAATTGATTGTGCGGAAAGAATAAGAGGAATTGGAATTCTGAAAATAAAAAAGTTTTATTCCTTAATTATCTTCTTAAA
>CAYPEC010000131.1:0-3267 GCA_964409625.1 uncultured Bacteroidia bacterium
CTTAATCCCTTATTATTGCTTGACAAAAAGCCCTTTTCAACAAAATTGATAAAATAATGTTGAAAAGTTTGTGGGATATTAAAATACTACCTATCTTCGCAGCCCTTTTGAAAATAAAAGAGTAAAAAATAAACCGTAAATAAATAGTATTAAAGTGGACGCAATTAGTTACAAAACAAGATCGGCAAATAAGGCAACCATCGTTAAAAAATGGATTCTTATTGATGCTGAAAACGAAGTGGTAGGAAGACTCGCATCGCGTGTTGCCTACGTTCTTAGAGGAAAACACAAAACAGATTTTACTCCGCATGTTGATGCAGGAGATAATGTTGTTATTTTAAATGCCGAAAAAGTTCGCTTTACAGGTAAAAAAATGGACGACAAGGAATATGTTCGTCACACAGGTTACCCGGGTGGACAAAGATTTACTTCTCCAAAAGAAATGTTGGCAAAAAAACCAGAAGACATTATCCGCAAGGCAGTTCATGGAATGTTACCAAAAGGACCTCTTGGTAATCAACTTCGCAGAAACTTGTTCATCTACACAGGAACAACTCATCCGCACGAAGCACAACAACCTACAGCAACTAAATTAAACTCAATTAAATAAAGATAAATGGAAGTTATCAGCACTATTGGAAGAAGAAAGACAGCCGTTGCTCGTGTTATTGTAAAAAAGGGCAAAGGGAGCATTGTTGTAAATAACAAGGACTACAAAACTTTTTTCAAAACACCTACATTACAATACGTAGTTACACAAGCATTAAACATTGCAAAACTTGCCGATAAATTTGACATCACAGCCAAAATTGAAGGCGGTGGAGTAAATGGTCAAGCAGAGGCATTGCGCTTAGCAATATCTAGAGCTCTTGTAGAATATGATGCAGAAGTTAAACCAGCATTGAAAGCAGAAAGCTTAATGACCAGAGACCCAAGAATGGTTGAGCGTAAAAAGCCAGGTCAGAAGAAAGCTCGTAAGCGTTTCCAATTCAGCAAGCGTTAATCGATAATCTACGAAACACGAATAGAAAAAAATTTAAACACGAAATCTCAAACCTTAAACTAACCGAATGTCAAGAGTATCATTTGAACAATTACTTGAAGCAGGGGCTCACTTCGGGCACCTTAAAAGAAAATGGAATCCAGCAATGGCTCCGTATATTTTTACCGAAAAAAACGGTATTCACATCATTGACTTAAACAAAACAGTAGCCAAAATAGATGAAACTGCAAATGCATTAAAGCAAATTGCAAGATCAGGCAAAAAGATATTGTTTGTAGCCACTAAGAAACAAGCAAAAATTATTGTTGCTGAAAAAATTAAGCGCGTTAATATGCCTTATGTAACCGAGAGATGGCCAGGCGGAATGCTTACCAACTTTGTTACTATTCGTAAAGCTGTTCGTAAGATGGCTTTGATTGATAAAATGGCTACTGATGGAACATTTGAAAACATTTCTAAAAAAGAGCGTCTTTCAATTACTCGTGAGAGAGCGAAATTAGAAACTCAATTAGGAAGCGTTGTTGATCTTACTCGTTTACCAGCAGCATTATTCATCGTTGATATTTCAAAAGAACATATTGCAGTAGCAGAAGCAAAGAGATTAAACATCCCAACTTTTGCAATTGTAGATACAAACTCAAATCCAAATGCAGTTGATTTCCCAATCCCTGCAAATGATGATGCAGCATCTTCAGTAGCGCTTATTATGGAAATAATGGCAAAAGCAATTGAAGAAGGATTATCAGATAGAAAAGTAGATAAAGAAACTGCTGAAGAAGAAAAAGAAGCAGCTAAAGAGGTGGTAAAACAACAAGCTGAAGAATTAGCCAAAGCTGCAGGATTTACAACTGACGAAGAAGGAGCTGCAACTACAACTGTAGCAAAAAAGCCAACAAAAAGACCAACAATCGGCAATAAAGCCATTGCAAGTAAAAAATAAAAAATTAACATGAGCACCGCAACTGTGAATATAACAGCAGCAGACGTAAATAAACTTCGCCAGATAACAGGCGCAGGAATGATGGATTGCAAAAAAGCTTTAACAGAAGCTAATGGCGACTTTGAAGTTGCTATTGACAATCTTCGTAAAAAAGGACAAAAAGTAGCAGCAAACAGAGGAGATAGAGATGCTAAAGAAGGGCAAGTTATTGCTCAAATTTCTGCAGATGGAAAAAGAGGCGTTATCACTGTTTTGAACTGCGAAACAGATTTCGTTGCAAAGAATGATGACTTTGCTGGATTTGCATTAAAGATTAACACCATCGCATTAGAAAACAATCCCAAAACAGTTGAGGAGCTAAAAGCTCTTTCATTTGATGGAAAACTTTCTGTTGCAGATAAAATTATTGAGTATGTTGGAAAGATTGGCGAGAAGATAGATGTATCGAGATATGAAGTTGTGGAAGCAGGACAAGTGGTTGCTTACAATCACCCAGGAAACAGATTGGCTACAATCATCGGATTTAACAAACCAGCTCCAGCAGAGGTTGCTAAAGATGTTGCAATGCAAGCTGCAGCAATGGCTCCAGTAGCAGTTGATAAAGACGATGTGGATGTTACAACATTAAACAGAGAATTAGACATTGCTCGTGAGCAAATCAGAGCTGAAGGCAAACCAGAAGAAATGGTTGAGAAAATTGCTCTAGGAAAATTAAATAAGTTTTATAAAGACAGCACTTTATTAAACCAAGAGTTTATTAAAGACAGCAAACTATCGGTAAGACAGTATATCGAGAAAGCCGACAAAGAATTAAAAGTAACCGGCTTTAAGCGATTAGCATTAGCATAATATTTTAATCCCGACTTTTTAGTCGGGATTTTTTTTGCTCTTTAATTTTTTCGTTCTCCGAAAAGCACACAAAAAATAAATATGAAATACAAAAGAATCCTCCTCAAACTAAGTGGCGAAGCCCTGATGGGCGATAAGAATTTTGGTATTGACCACAATCGCTTAAGCCAATATGCAAATGAAATTAAAGATGCAGTTTCAAATAAAATTGAAGTTGCAGTAGTAATTGGAGGAGGAAATATTTTTAGAGGAATTCAGGCATCAGAAGGAGGAATGGACAGAGTGCAGGGAGATTATATGGGAATGCTTGCAACCGTTATAAACAGTATGGCATTGCAATCGGCATTAGAAAAAATTGGAGTGGAAACAAGATTGCAATCAGCAATAAAAATGGAACAAATTTGTGAACCATTTATCCGTAGAAAAGCAGTAAGACATTTAGAAAAAGGAAGAGTAGTAATTTTTGGTGCTGGTA
>CAYPEC010000132.1:0-3236 GCA_964409625.1 uncultured Bacteroidia bacterium
CCTTTTTCGTTTATATCAATTGCTTTGATAAGCTGCCCTGCTGCATTGTAAAATAGTATTTGTGCAAAGCCAGCATTTTCAGGGATGTTGTAAGTGATTTGAGTTTGTTCTGCAAAAGGATTTGGAGAATTTTGCCCAAGTACAACAATATGTTTATCACTTAACTCAACATCATCTATGTAATAGAATCCGAAATTTGAACAGCCATTGCATAAAGAAAGAGTATCAGTATTTGCATCATCAAAAAAATTACCGATTGTTAAAAAACTGTATGCTGAGTCGGCAGTAACATAACCACTAATAGTAGTCCAGTTGGTAGTATCGCTTATAATACTGTTAGTATAAATATGTGCAAAATTATTTATTGGAGGCGTATTTATCGAATCGTAAGTAACAGTACTGAATCTTAATCCTAATTTATTTGTCTGTAATGAATAGCCATTTAATGTTCCCGGACTACATTTAAAAGCCACATAATATGTACGCCCTATTATCATTGGTGATATAAGTGAACTTCCAATTAATTCACGATAAAGAAATGTTGGCGAATAAGTACCTAAATCAGCATAGGCATTCCCTGTAGCAGGATATTGATAGCCAATAACATTTAACGGAACACCAAAACCAGAGGGGTTAGAGCAGCTATTGCAGTAATCAGGAGTTTCACCGCAATTTTTCCATCCTGTTGCCATAGAGATGTATTGCCCACAAGGAGAAAAAGTTTCAAAACTTGGATTAGGCACAAGGTTTTGAGAAAATGCAACGGGAGTAGAAATTAAAAAAAGGAGGACTATTTTAAGAAGTAACTTCATTTGGGTTTGGCTAAACTACAAAAAGAATTTGATTATGCAATAGCTGTAATGCTAAGGTTTTCAAATAACTGGAAAATTGAAATGAAGATAAAAAATGGAGAATCAAAAAAAGCCCTGAATCCCGATACTTCGGGACTTCAGGGCTTTTTTTATTTATATTACGAATAGAACTATTCTGACTCTTGCTCCACAGCAGCTTCTTCTTTAGAAGCTAATAGTCTGTCGTACTCCTCCTGAGAACCTACAATTAGTTTATCGTATTCTCTCAATCCAGTACCAGCAGGTATTAAGTGTCCAACAATTACGTTTTCTTTCAATCCTATCAATCCATCTATCTTACCGTTTACAGCAGCTTCGTTCAGAACTTTTGTAGTCTCTTGGAACGATGCAGCCGAAATCCAACTGTTGGTTTGAAGCGATGCTCTTGTAATACCTTGCAATACTTGTTGCGCTGTAGCAGGAACTGCATCACGCGCTTGAGCTTGTTTTAAGTCTTTACGCTTAAGCATTGAATTTTCATCTCTGAAATTTCTTGCGCTTACAATCATTCCTGATTTTAACATCTCAGAATCTCCAGCATCTAAAATTACTTTTTTAGCATACAAGCGGTCGTTTTCGCCCATAAAATCTGCTTTATTTGGTAATTGTTTCTCCAAGAAAATTGTATCTCCCGAATCAACAATAGCTACTTTACGCATCATCTGACGAACGATTACCTCAAAGTGTTTATCATTAATCTTCACACCTTGTAAACGGTAAACCTCTTGAACCTCATTAACTAAATACTCCTGAACAGCAGTAGGTCCTTTGATTGCAAGAATATCTCCAGGAGAAATAGCTCCAACAGATAAAGATTCTCCAGCTTTCACAAAGTCATTCTCTTGAACAAGGATGTGTTTATTAAGAGGAACTAAGTAACGCACTTGCTCTCCTGTTTTAGATTCTACAACTACTTCACGGTTTCCACGCTTAATTTTTCCGAAAGAAACAACTCCATCAATTTCAGAAACTACAGCAGGGTTACTTGGGTTACGTGCTTCAAATAATTCTGTAACACGAGGAAGACCACCTGTAATATCCCCTGATGATTTTCCTGCCGAACGAGGAATCTTAACCATAATTTGACCTGCTGAAATTTTATCTCCATCACCAACAATGATGTGAGCTCCAACAGGGATGTTATATGTTTTAAGAACTTCTTTCTTATCAAGAACTTTAATAGCTGCGTTCTTTGTTTTATCTTTTGATTCGATAATTACTTTTTCCTTAAATCCTGTTTGTTCATCAGATTCTTCGCGATAAGTAACACCTTCTTCGATATTATCAAATGCAATCTTACCTTCAAATTCAGAAATAATTACTGCATTGTATGGATCCCAATCGCAGATAACATCTCCTTTTTTAACCTTCGCTCCATTTTTAGAGTACAATTGAGCTCCGTAAGGAATATTACCAGTGGTAAGTACAATGCCTGTATTTGCATCAACAACTTTAATTTCTGTTGAACGAGCAATAACAACTTCTACTTTTTGTCCATCAGGATTTTTACGAGTTACTGTTCTTAGCTCTTCCATCTCAACAATACCATCGTATTTAGCTTCTAATTTAGATGCTGATGCGATGTTAGATGCTGTTCCACCAACGTGGAAGGTTCTAAGTGTAAGCTGTGTTCCTGGCTCCCCAATTGATTGAGCTGCGATAACACCAACTGCTTCTCCTTTTTGAACCATTCTTCCTGAAGGAAGTGAACGACCATAACATTTAGCACAAACCCCTACTCGACTTTCGCAAGTTAATACCGAACGAATTTCAACTGATTCTATAGGTGATTTCTGAATAATTTCTGCATAATCTTCTGTAATCTCTTCTCCCGCTTTGATGATTAATCCAGCAGTTAAAGGGTTATATACATCATGAACGGTTGTACGTCCAAGAATTCTATCATACAATGATTCTACTTCTTCATCATTCTTTCTCAATGCAGTTGCAACAAGTCCTCTCAATGTTCCGCAATCTTCTGTTGTGATGATTACATCTTGAGCTACATCCACCAATCTACGTGTTAAGTATCCAGCATCTGCTGTTTTCAAGGCAGTATCGGCAAGACCTTTACGCGCACCGTGAGTAGAAATAAAGTACTCGTGAATAGATAAACCTTCTTTAAAGTTGGAGATAATCGGATTCTCGATAATCTCTCCTCCTCCTGAACCAGATTTAGATGGTTTTGCCATCAATCCACGCATACCACTCAATTGCTTAATTTGTTCTTTAGAACCTCTCGCACCTGAATCAAGCATCATGAACACAGAGTTGAAACCCTGATTATCATTAGTCAATTGGTCAAGTACGAATTTAGTTACTTTAGAACTTGTATGGGTCCAAATGTCAATAATTTGATTGTAACGCTCATTGTTCGTGATGAAT
>CAYPEC010000133.1:0-3221 GCA_964409625.1 uncultured Bacteroidia bacterium
TAACCGATTTCAAGAAAGAAAACAACATTCTACACATTTCTGAATTCAGCAGAATCATTTCCAAAATTGCGCTGAGTCAACCAGTTCCATTTATTTACGAACGTATTGGAGAAAAATACAAAAATTATCTGATTGATGAATTTCAGGATACTTCCTTATTACAATTTCAAAACATACTTCCTTTAATTGATAATTCACTTGCTCAAGATGAATTTACTATGCTGGTTGGAGATGGCAAACAATCTATTTATCGTTGGAGAGGAGGAGAAGTAGAGCAATTTTCAAAACTTCCTGAAGTATACAAACACCAAAATAATCCAAATACTCTTGAACGAGAAGAATCTTTAAAACGAAATTATTCCGAAAAATTCTTATCCAAAAATTATAGAAGCAAAAAAGAAATAATTGAATTCAACAATAATTTTTTCAGCTCTGCTTCTAACCTTCTTGACAAGGAATATCAAGATATATACAGCAATCACGCTCAAGAGTTCGAACCCGAAAACACAGGTGGACTTATCAATATTGAATTATTTGAAAATGAAAAAGAATCTCATGACAAACAATTAGAAAAAATCCATTCTACTATTTTAGAATTGTTAAAAGATAATTTTCCATTGGGTGATATTGCCATCCTTGTTCGAAACAATAAAAACGGAAATGAAGTTGCAACGAACCTTACCTCCAAGGGAATTCCTGTAATATCAAACGAAGCATTGCTTCTTAAAAAATCAGAAGAAATAAATTTCATCACAAATTTCATAAAATATTTGCGCGATGGCAGCGATGAAATATCCAAAACAAGTATTATTAATTTTTTTTACCAAAACAAAAAAATTAAAGCGAAAAATCTTGATGAAATAATGCTTTTGGCTAAAAAGTCAGCAATTGAGTTTTCAGATTTTTTAAATTATAGCGGCTATCACTTTTCATCTTACATACTCTCTAGACTCCCTGTTTATGAGCTTTGCGAAGAAATTACAAGAATATTCAAATTGAATGAAAAGCCAAATGCTTACATCCAGTTTTTTTTAGATGAAGTCTTTACTTACTCAACTAAAAATTTTAATAACCTTGCTGATTTTATTGAATGGTGGGAAGAGAAAAAGGAGAAAGCTTCTCTTGTTATACCCAAAGGTGCAAATGCAGTAAATATCTCTACTATCCACGCTTCTAAAGGACTGGAATATCCTGTTGTTATAATGCCATTCGCAGATTGGAAGTTAAGAAATCAACATGATTATTTCTGGGTTGATTTAAATGATAAAAACATTCCAGAACTTACTTCTGCCATTGTTTCAAACAATAAAGAGATGGAAGAAACCAGCTTTAAGAATTTATACATAGAAGAAAAAAACAAAACACTACTCGACAACTTAAATCTCTTGTATGTTGCTTTTACCCGTGCAGAAACGAGGCTTTACATTATGGGACAAAAAAGAAGCCAATCCTTTTCGAATCCAACATCAGCCTCCGATATTATTCAAAATTTTGTAGCGCACCAGGAAATTTCTGCCACAAATGAAAACGAATATGAATTTGGGAAAAAGGTGAGTAATTCAAAAAAAGAATCTTCTACAAACAATAATATTAAACTCGAAAAAATAAATTCGGCTAATTGGCGAGAACGAATTAAGATACGCTCAAATTCTTCCGTTGCCTGGGATGAAGAAAGTAATGAAAAAAGAGAGTTTGGAATTTTAATGCACAATGCATTATCAAAAATAAATACTGCAAATGATATTAATACTTCGCTAAACAGCATGTTTTATGAAGGATTAATAAGCGAAGAGCAAAAAGTAGAAATGGAGATTCAACTCAATAAAATAATTTCTAATCTGGAAATTAAAAAACTATTTTCCGAAGAATTTGAAATTAAAAATGAAACTGAAATTTTATTGCCCAATGGTGAAACATACCGCCCTGATAGAGTTCTAATTAATAACACCAATGCCATTATCATTGATTTCAAAACAGGAGAAAAAAAGGAAGAGCATAAAAACCAAATTAACAAGTATGCTAAAACGCTTATAGAAATGGGCTACCACCAAATCGAAAAGCATTTAATCTATTTCAACCCTTTAGAACTTGTAAGCGTATAATTACCATTCATCTCAAAATAATACCGTAAAAAGAAATTGTATAACTAAAATAAAATAATCAATAACTTGGCTAAAAATTAAAAACATGAAAACAAAATCAATCAAATTAGCTGTAATCGGAAGTATTGCTTTACTAGCTTCTTGTACTGAAAAATCTGCGGATAATTCAGCAGACAAAAACAAGAAAAAAGCTATTGATATTGCAAACTTTGATACAACCGCAAAACCACAAGACGACTTTTTTCAATACGTAAATGGCTCTTGGATAAAAAACAATCCAATACCCGAAACAGAATCACGCTGGGAAAGTTTTAATGAACTAGAAGAAATGAATAAAGCGAAGCTGAAAGAAGTTTTGGAAGAAGCTTCCAATGATAAAGCTGCTGAAGCTGGAAGCAACAAAAAGAAAATCGGAGATTTTTATACTTCAGGAATGGATTCTGCGGCTTTAAACAAAACAGGAGCAGCTGATTTAAAAGAATCTTTTGATGCAATTACTAAAATATCGAACACCAATGAATTGATTACGGAAATAGGAAACATGCACAGACATGGCTCTTACCCGCTCTTTGCATTTTTTGTTTCTCAAGATTCAAAAAACAGTTCAGAATATTTAGCTACATTCTATCAAGGTGGATTAGGTTTACCAAACAATGAATACTACACAAACAAAGATTCAGCTTCAGAAGTAATTAAAAAGCAATATGTAGAACATGTTCAAAAAATGTTTGAGTTACTTGGAGATAAAAAAGAAGATGCTGCAAAAGAAGCAGCAGCAGTAATGAACATAGAAAATATGCTTGCGAAAGCATCTATGTCGCCAGTAGAACAACGCGACCCAAATGCAGTTTACAACAAAATGACAGTTGCTGATTTATCTAAAAAAACAGCAAACATTAACTGGAATAATTATTTGGCAGCTGTTGGAATTGCTAATTTGACAGATATAAATGTTTCTCAACCAAAGTTTGCAGAACAAATTAACTCGATGATTAAGACTGTAAGTTTAAATGACTGGAAAACTTATTTACGTTGGAATTTAATTCACGAATCAGCTCCTTATTTAAGTGATGATTTCGTAAATGAAAACTTCCGTTTTTCAGGAACTATACTAACAGG
>CAYPEC010000134.1:0-3183 GCA_964409625.1 uncultured Bacteroidia bacterium
AAACATGATTCATAAAGAAGGTTATCCAAGTATCATTATAGCAATTATTGTCTCTGCTCTTGTAATATACCTAACGGGCTTAACAGATATTCAACTAGTAGAATGGTTAGGTTATGCATTAGCAACATTTTTAATGATTACCATTTTGCAATTTTTCCGCAATCCAAAACGAAATACAATAATTGATGATAATACTATTATTGCTCCTGCTGATGGGAAAGTAGTGGTTATTGAAGAAGTGGACGAACCTGAATTTTTAAAAACAAAATGCCGTCAGATTTCCATTTTCATGTCGCCAATAAATGTGCATGTCAACCGCTACCCTATTAATGGAATTGTGAAATATGTAAAATACCATGCTGGATTGTATTTGGTAGCATGGCATCCAAAATCTTCAACCGAAAATGAAAGAACTACAGTGGTGGTTGAACATAAAAATGGAAGCAAAATATTATTTAGACAAATTGCGGGGGCTTTAGCAAGACGCATTGTATATTACACTAAAGAAAATGACAAAGCAACACAAGGCAGGGAGTTTGGGTTTATTAAATTTGGCTCTCGTGTAGATATTTTTATTCCCCTAGATTGTATTATAACCGTGAACCTTGAGCAAAAAGTAAGAGGTGGAGAAACGATAATTGCAAAGTTTGGATAAATTTTTGTACCTTCGTGACACGAAACAAATTTTAAACAATTAAAAAATACAAACCATGAAAAAATTATTTTTAGGATTAGCATTAGCGAGTTTCCTTTTCGGAGCAACTGCTACTACTGTTGCAGCTGCAACAAAATCAAACATTGCTGTTGTAAAAGGCGATGATGAAAAAAAGAAAAAGAAAAGTAAAAAGAACAAAGAAGCTGATGCTTGTTGCAAAAAAGATGCAGATACTAAAGCATCATCTTGCTGTGCTAAAAAAGAAGGTACTGCTTCTACCACAGAAACTAAATCTTGTTCTAAAGATGGAGCAGCTAAAAGTTCTTGCTGCAGTAAAAAAGCAGAAGCTACAACTGAAGTAAAAACTACTGAAGAGAAAAAATAATTTTAATTCTCTATCATTTAAAAATCCTTCTCGACAAAACGGGAGGGATTTTTTTTTAACCTCTTCCCCTGTACATTCTCAAAATAAAATTTGTCATTGCGAGGGAGGAACGACCGAAGCAATCTATAATGATTCGAGATTGCTTCGCTAATAGCTCGCAATGACGAACTTGAAAATCCAATTTATAATATCTGCTTTAGTTCTATCAACGAAGAAATTTCGTGCATCACTTCATGCGAGTGTACTTCCAGTTCAGGGTTAAAAAATACATGCGCCATATTCGCATTCTTAGCTCCTTGTATATCCGCTTTGTAGTTATCCCCAATCATAATTGCTTCATGGGCTTGAGCTTGTGTAATCTCTAACGAAAAATCAAAAATTCGCTTGTCTGGTTTTTTATATCCAGCGCGTTCGGAGGTTATAATTTCCGTAAAATATTTTTCGAGTTTACAGTTTTTAAGTTTAACATATTGCACTTCTTCAAAGCCATTGGTAATAATATGAAGCGCATATTTTTTTTCTAAAAGGTACTCAAGTAATTCGTGCGTGTGAGGAAGCACATTGTTTTTTGTAGAGGAAAGATTCACATAATCATTCGCTACCCAATGGATAAGAGAATATTCTTCAACTCCGAAATGTGTAAGTGATTTATAAAATCGTTGGAAACGCAAACTTTCTTTCGTGATTTTTTCCTGACTATAAAGTTCCCACAACTCATTATTTAACTTTTTATAGAAAGAAAGAAAATCTTCAAACGAAATTGATAAATGGAGTTTATACTTCTCAAATATTTCTTCTAATGCTTGTCTTGAATTTTGCTCGAAATCCCAAAGGGTTCTATCTAAATCGAAAAATATGTGTTTGTATTTTTTCAAAACAAATGCGACAATCGGCTATAAAAAAAGTGGTAGAAAAAATATAAAATAACAGCCCAACAAAGAATAGAAACAGACATATAGGAAATTATTCTTTGTTTATTGTGAAAATATCTAACTGCTAAAAACACTCCAAGAGGCATTGATAGAAATAAAGGGGTGATAATAGAAATACCTATTAAACCAAACTTTGTCTTAACTGATACAATTATCTTATTGGTTCTGGTAAACTTCCTTTTTTCTTTTTTAGGAGTCACTTTCTTTGCAATAATTTGTTTTGATTTTTTAATCAGCCACTCACTTAAATAAGTAAAGAAAATAGCTCCTGCAACACCTCCTGAAACTGTGATGGTAATTGTTTTAAAAAAAGAATATTGGGCAAACACAGCAGCAGGAACTCCAGCGATTCCAAACTTAACGGCACTCAATGTAAAAATTCCAAGTGTTTCTAAAATATCTTTCCAGTCCATTATAATTTCTCTCCAAATGCTAAATCACCTGCATCTCCCAATCCAGGAACGATATACGATTTTGACGTTAATTCTTTATCAATTGCTCCAACCCAAATAGTAGTATTTTCTGGCATATATTTTTTTACGTGTTCAACTCCTGCAACACTTGCTACCGCAGAAACAATGTGTGTATGCCTAGGAATTCCTCTACTTAAAACTTGTTTGTAAGTCAAAACCATTGATTCCCCAGTTGCCAACATTGGGTCGCAAAGTATTAACTCTTTCCCATTCAAATCAGGACTTGCTAAATATTCAATATGAACTGTAAATGTTCCATCCTTATTGTGTTTTCTATAAGCGGAAATAAACGCATTTTCTGCTTTGTCAAAATAATTTAAAACTCCTTGATGAAGCGGTAAGCCAGCTCTTAAAATAGTTGCAACAACAGGTTGTTCGGCTATCACTTGCATTTCGGCAATCCCAAGCGGAGTAGTGATTTTTACAGTTTTATATTTTAATCGTTTACTAATGTTGTATGCAAACACTTCCCCCATTCGTTCTAAATTCCTTCTGAAACGCATACTGTCTTTATGCACTTCCACATCCCTCAATTCTGCTACGAATTGATTAAAAATTGAATTCTCTGCACCTAAATTTATTACTTCCATAAAATTATTTTTTAAGCCACTTTAAAACCTTCGGAAGGTTATTTTTTTGCACTCGTAAATATATACATTCTTTTGCTCCAAAGCGCTTAAAGAACCTTGCTAAATCAGGAATATTTGAACCTTCAAAATCAAGAATTAAATTTTGTTG
>CAYPEC010000135.1:0-1805 GCA_964409625.1 uncultured Bacteroidia bacterium
AAACTTTATTAATACTTGCTATTTCTCCTGCCATTACATACCCAAAACATTTATCGTTCGGAAAAAACTTTGCTACAATGGTAGTTGAAGCATGCGCACGATGAGCAGTTCCGAATGCATCATTAACATAAAAATTTCCAAGCGATGCTAATTCCTGAGCAAATGATTCTGTTCCGGTAGTTTCTTGTTTATAAAAACGAAGATTTTCCAATAAAAGAATTTCTCCTGATTTTAATTCTTTTGCCATTGTTTTTGCTTCTGCTCCAATGCAATCATTCGCAAATTTTACGGGAGTATTTAATAATTTACTTAAATGGTTTACAATGTGCTTTAGTGAATATTTTTCTTCAGCAACATCTTTTGGTCTGCCCAAATGCGACATCAACACAACGCTTCCTCCATCTTTCAAAATTTTTTGAATTGTTGGGATAGCTGCTCTTATTCGTGTATCATCTGTTACATTGTAGTTCGCATCCAAAGGCACATTAAAATCAACTCGGATTAATGCTCTTTTACCAGAAAAATTATAATTATCAATTGTTTTCATTTTGGTGTTTTAACTCTTTGCAAAAATAATTTTTTAATGCAAGTATAGAATTATAAAATGATTTTAATTTTTACCTTTGAACAAATGCAGTTTAAAGAAATTATAGCTCAAGATTCTGTAAAAAGCAGACTCACACAAAGCGTTAAAGATAGTCGCATTAGTCACGCTCAACTTTTTTTAGGAAAAAGCGGATGCGGCTCTTTGGCTTTGGCTGTTGCATATGCTCAATATATATTTTGCAAAAATAGAACGGAGACAGACTCTTGCGGAGTTTGCCCTGCGTGCAATAAAGTATCAAAATTAATTCATCCCGATTTGCATTTTGCTTATCCTGTGGCGCTTTCAAAAGAAATTAGAACAAGCACAAATGTAATTACACAATGGAGAGAAGCATTTTTGGCAAACCCCTATTTAAACATTGAAGACTGGTTTAATTATTTGGATGCCGAAAACAAACAACCCGTTATTGCAACAGACGAAAGCACAGAAATTTTAAGAAAATTAAATTTAACTGCTTACGAAGCAGAATATAAAATTATGATAATCTGGATGGCCGAAAAGCTTAATCCAGCTGCCGCTAATAAGCTTCTAAAAATTTTAGAAGAACCTCCTGAAAAAACCCTTTTTATTTTAGTTTGTGAAAACGAAGATCAACTTTTAAGAACAATACTCTCAAGAACTCAACTTATAAAAATCAATAAAATTACAGATGCTGAACTAAAAAATGCCTTGATTTTAAAACACGCTATTTCAGAAACAAATGCAAGTCAAATTGCATTTTTAGCTGATGGAAATTACAATGAAGCGCTAAAGCATTTGGAAGTTTTAGAAGAAGAAAATTTTAATTTTATATCCTTTAGAGATTGGATGCGCTTGTGTTTGACGCTCGATATGGAGAAATTAATTTCTTGGATAGATTTATTTTCAAAAAATGGAAGGGAGAAACAAAAAAACTTTCTTTTGTATGCCTTGCAGATTTCAAGAGAATGCATGATGATGAATTATGGCGGCTCGACTTTAGTGAAATTGGAAAATGAAGAACTTGGATTCGCCACTAAATTTGCTCCTTTCATAAACGGCAACAATGCTGAAAGATTTATCGAAGAACTCAACAGAGCTCATTATCATTTGGAGAGAAATGCAAATCCTAAAATTCTATTTCTCGATTTATCCTTTATTCTTCACGATGCTCTCAAAGCAGCCTCTCCAGTTGCAGTTTCAAGGTAATGGGCACTCTCGAAAAATAATCGTAAATTCG
>CAYPEC010000135.1:1905-3147 GCA_964409625.1 uncultured Bacteroidia bacterium
TCTCCAGTTGCAGTTTCAAGGTAATGGGCACTCTCGAAAAATAATCGTAAATTCGCCTTTCTAAAGAAAAAAATATGGGATGTAGTGGATGTAGTTCGGGTAGAGGATGTAGTACCGTTTCGGGTGCTTTGCCTGGAGGATGTAAAAATAATGGAAGTTGCGGCACAGGTGGCTGCTCAAAACTCACCGTGTTCGATTGGCTTGCAAATATGGAGCTGCCTCAAGGCACTGAGAAATTTGATTGCGCTGAAATCCGTTTCAAAAATTCACGAAAAGAATTTTGTAGAGATGTGAATAATTTGTCTTTAGCGGTTGGTGATGTTGTCGCTATTGAATCTTCTCCCGGTCATGATATTGGTGTAGTTTCGGCAATTGGAGAAATTGCACGCCTTCAGATGAAGAAAAAAGAAGTTAATCCTAAATCAGAAGAGCTCAAAAAAATTTACCGCAAAGCAAAACAAACGGATATCGATAAGTGGAAAGAGGCGCAAGCTCAGGAAGACACAACAATGCACAAAGCAAGAACCATTGCCATTGCATTAGGATTGCAGATGAAAATTAGCGATGTAGAATATCAAGGCGATAAAACACGTGCAACATTTTATTACACTGCCGAAGACCGTGTTGACTTCAGAGAACTCATTAAAAGATTAGCCGAACAATTTAAAATTCGGGTGGAAATGCGCCAGATTGGGGCAAGGCAAGAAGCTAGTCGCCTTGGCGGAATTGGCTCTTGCGGAAGAGAATTATGTTGCTCTACATGGCTTACCGATTTTCGTTCAGTAAATACAAGTGCTGCGAGATATCAGCAGTTATCGCTTAATCCGCTTAAGCTTGCAGGGCAATGCGGTAAATTAAAATGCTGTTTAAACTTTGAACTTGATAGTTATTTAGATGCGTTAAAAGATTTTCCGGATACCTCAATTAAACTTGAAAGTAAATTAGGAAAAGCTTTTCATCAGAAAACAGATATTTTTAAACGAATGATGTGGTATTCTTATGAAAGTACTCCAGGAGTTTTTATTCCGATAGAAGTAGATAAAGTAAATCAGATACTGGAAATGAACAAAAAAGGAATTTTCCCTGAAGAACTTGTTACGAAAGTTACTACCCAAGCAGTGGAAAAAGAACCTGATTATGAAAATGTGGTGGGGCAAGATAGCTTAACCCGTTTTGATAAAGCGAAGAAAAAACCACAAAACAAAAAACGCTTTTTTAAAAGACCGAATAAAAAACAATAAG
>CAYPEC010000136.1:0-3114 GCA_964409625.1 uncultured Bacteroidia bacterium
TTATGGGTAAAGGTTGCGGAGCTTTTGTTGTTTTTGTGTACCATCGTGAGGTAAAGCATTTCATCCTCATCCATATCTAAAGTTACGGTGTACAACTGAAGTACTATTTTAAGCATGCTCGTGTTCTTCATTGTTCAAATATAATAGATTTTATATGGTACGAATAACGAATCTTTACTAATATACAAATGAACGAATAAACTAATGAACCAATCTCCCAATCCCTTCATCACCTAATCTCTTATTCTTATCTTTGCAGCAAATAAATTATCTTAGAGTATGAATATTGGTATCGTATGTTATCCAACCTTTGGTGGTAGTGGGGTAGTAGCAACAGAGTTGGGTAAGGCATTGGCTAAGAAAGGACATAAAATACATTTCATTACTTATAGTCAGCCCGTTCGTTTACCTTCTTTTTCTGAAAATATCTTTTATCACGAAGTGGTAGTTTCCGATTATCCTTTGTTTGAATATCAACCTTATGAACTTGTTCTTTCGAGCAAGCTGGTAGATGTGGTAAAGTTTGAAAAATTAGATTTACTGCATGTGCATTATGCTATTCCGCATGCTTCGGCAGCTTACATGGCAAAACAGATTTTAGCTAAAGAAGGAATTCATATCCCTTTTATTACAACTCTTCACGGAACGGATATAACTCTTGTGGGCAAAGACGATTCCTTTGAACCTGTTATTACTTTTGCTATTAACGAAAGCGATGCTGTTACAGCAGTATCAGAAAGCTTAAAACAGGATACGTACAAATATTTTCATATTAAAAAAGATATTCATGTAATTCCGAATTTTATTTGTGTAGAGGATTACAAGACGCCACATACTGAGTGTGAGCGTAAAATGTATGCTCCCAATAATGAAAAAATACTGATGCATGTTTCAAACTTCAGAAAAGTAAAAAGAGTAGAGGATGTGGTAAGAGTTTTTGATAAGGTGAGAAAGCAAATTCCTGCGAAACTGATTTTAGTTGGCGATGGACCCGAAAGGCATAATATAGAAAAGCTTTGTAGAGAATTAGATTCGTGCAATGATATAAAATCATTAGGGAAGATTACCGAGCCATCGCAGATATTATCCATTGCTGATTTGTTTTTACTTACTTCCGAAACCGAAAGTTTTGGATTAGCTGCATTAGAAGCAATGGCTTGTGGAGTTCCTGTTGTATCTACTAACACAGGAGGAATACCAGAAGTGAACAAACATGGTTTCTCAGGATATTTAAGTAATGTAGGTGATGTAGATGATATGGCTAAAAATGCGCTTCATATTTTATCTGATGGAAAAGTGCTTACTCAATTCAAGCATAATGCAATTGAACAAGCTCGCTTGTTTGATATTGACAAAATTCTTCCCATGTACGTGAAGCTGTATGATGAAGTAGTAAGCGGGAATAGCAAGTAGTTTACAGCCCGTGTTTCTTGTCAGGAAGTACAGTAGCTAAATTCCATTCCACTTTTCGAGAAAATTTTTCTTTGCGTTCAATGCAGTTTTGCATAGAGCATACTTTGCATGAAAAGGGTGTCACACAAGGGTCGGAATGAATAAAAAACTCTACTTCAGTTTCTGAATTTTGTGTTATTAAATTTTCAATCTCAGTAACTCTATCGTGTGCTTTTTCGAGTGAATAATACCAAGGCAGAGTAACATGGCAATCAATATGAATGTGTGCTCCATATTTTAAAATGCGCATATTATGAATGTCAATCCAATCTTCTTTTCTGTTTTCGTTTAGTAATTTAATAACCTGATTTGTTTTTTCATGGTCTGCTTCATCCAATAAATTATTAATGGATATTTTCAAAAGTTTAAAACCAGTGTAAATAATGAAAAGCCCGAAGCCAAAAGCCACAAAGTTATCTATCCACATAATTTTGGTGAAATGAATTAAAGCCAATCCTATTATTAAACCTATAGATGAAACAGTATCAGAAATCAAATGTTTTCCATCGGCAATCATTAATACAGAGTTTTCTTTTTTACCAAGATTTACTAAATATTTTCCCATGATGTAATTAGCCAAGCCCGTTAAAGCAGTCAGAGTTAAACCGATATCAAGTTTTGTAATTTCATTCGGAACAAAGAATGCGTAAGTAGCTTTTGCAATCATTAAAATTCCTGCAATCAAAACTAATGCTCCTTCAAACCCAGCAGATATAAATTCTATTTTCCCATGTCCATAAGGATGGTCTTCATCTTTCGGTTTCAAAGAATAATACATGCTGTATAATGCAAATGCTCCAGCAGTAATATTTACAATTGATTCTAAAGCATCACTCAGTATTGCATTGGAGCCAGTGATTATATAAGCAAAAAGTTTTATAGCAAAAATTACTATTCCAAAAGAGAGCGTAATAATTAGGGGCTGAAGCTTATTGCTTTTTTGTGTTGCCATTGGTTTTACAAAAATAGAGTTTTAAAATACATCTTTAAGAGATGATAAAAATCATATTTTTTGCTGATGTGAATCATATTCCATCATACTAGCATAGAATAATTTTGCTGTATAAATCAAAACACACATTACTATGGAAAACACAAAATTACAAAGCAAAATGTTTAAGCCAGCATTTAGAACATTTTTAACTGGAGCTTCAATTGTTTACACAGTTGCATTTGTTTACATCATTTCAACTCACAATAGCTTGGGATTGATGCTTATTTCTTTTGCAGCAGCAGCAACAATGGCTTTAGTTTATTCAATTAACAGATTTTAATAATTAAAATTTTATTATCATGAGCACAAAAAGAAGAATTATTGTTATTGCTATTTTAGCATTTATGTTTTTAGTTCCTTTTAAATACGCTTATTTAGCACAAGTTAGCCAAGGAATGGAAAGTATGTGGGCATTTTTAGGAGTATTGTTTAGTTTGATTGCCGTTTCATTAGTGATGCTAACAAGCCCTGAGAAAAAACACACTCACTAATAGGGATATTTGAATAATTTCCGAAAAATCCGTTATTTGCATTATGCTTTATGGATTTTTGAAGTTATTTATGCGAGGAACAATAGCTGTTTTTTTTCGTTCCATAACGGTAAAGAACAGAGATAGAATTCCGAAAAAAGGTCCTTTGATTATTCTCGCGAATCATCCAAGTACCTT
>CAYPEC010000137.1:0-3105 GCA_964409625.1 uncultured Bacteroidia bacterium
GAAAGCTTGATAAACAAGGATTCTATCCAATCCATAGGATAGGCAGAAAGCATAAAAATACTCTGAAAAATTAAAAGTAGGATAAACAAAAAGATAGCATAACCCCATATTTTGTGTGTAATTACTTTGTCAATTTTCGAAGTAAATTCTTGTGATTTTGCTTCACTGATTGTTTTTACACAAGCCCTGATTATAGTATTTACAGTATTATATCGTTCAATTGTTTCTTTTTCTTCTTTGCCATTATTTTCAAGAATAAATTTTCGATTTGGGATTTTTATTTCTTGGGTTAAGGTTTTTTTTAAATTCTCTAATCCATCGCCATACTTCGCACTTACAGGTATTACAGGGATTCCAAGTTTTTCGGAAAGCAATTCAACATCAATTTTAATTCCAGCTCTTTCAACCGAATCGTACATATTTAATGCAAGTACAGTTGGTTTATTAAGTTCAATAATCTGAGTTGCAAGAAATAAACATCTTTTTAAATCAGTAGCATCGGCAATGCAAAGAATTACATCTAGAGAGTTTGTGTTCTTGTTTTGGGTTAAAATATCGGCAGTAATTTTTTCATCCAATGATTTTGCATTTAAACTGTATGCACCTGGAAGGTCCATCAATTCAATTGTTTTTCCATTTGCTTTTATTGTTCCTGTTTTTTTATCTACAGTTACTCCAGGAAAATTTCCAGTGCTTTGATTTAAGCCAGTTAAGATATTGAATAGCGTAGATTTTCCGCAATTTGGTTTTCCGGCTAAAGCGACTTTAATAAATTTATTTTCGGAATTTTTATTCTCTTCCATATCCAATTAGCGGAGAATAAATTATCAATTTAGATGAACTATAATTGAAGCGGCTTCGTCTTTCCTAAGACTTAGGATATGTCCGGAAATATTAATTGCAATGGGATCTCCAAGCGGAGCAAATTTTTCGATAAAAACAATTTCACCTGGAACGCAGCCCATTTCAAGAAGCTTCAGTGAAGCGCCACTATCTAACATTTTTGTGATAGTTGCTTTTTGTCCTTTATATAAATCTGCCAGTGTCATTTCAATTGCGAAGATACCTAAAACTATATGAAAATTATATACCTATAATAGGGTATTTTACTTTTTGCTGTGTTTCGTTTGAGTAATTTTTGGACAATCGCAAGAATTTTTATTGCTTTTGCAACTTAAACAAGAGCATATTAAACCAGCTATGCTGAGCATTATTAATATGTGTTTAATTTTTTTTGCCATATTTACTCCAGTTTATTTCCTGAATGGATTTGCAAATATTCTTTAATTTAGCGAAAACTTTAATAAAAATTGAAACTATTTTATCATTTAGGCAATTATTTTATGCTTTTGGGCAGAGTTTTTAGCAAACCCGAGAAAGCATCCATATACAGAAACCAATTTTTTATTGAGGTTAATAAGTTAGGAATTGGCTCTTTGGGTATAGTTGCAATCATCTCTGTTTTTATGGGAGCTGTAATTACAATTCAATCTGCATTTAACTTTGAAAGCCCTTGGATTCCTATTTATTCAGTAGGTGTAGCTACTCGCGAAAGTATTATTTTAGAATTTTCGCCAACAATTATCAGTTTAATTTTAGCTGGGAAAGTGGGCTCTAACATAGCTTCTGAAATTGGTACGATGCGTGTTTCTGAGCAAATAGATGCGTTAGAAATTATGGGAATCAATTCTTCTTGTTATTTAATTCTTCCTAAAATATTAGCTGCTGTTTTCATCAATCCTTTTTTGATAACGATATCTATGTTTTTAGGAATTGCGGGAGGTTATGTATTTGGCTTATTGACTGGTGTTGTAACTTCATATGAATTTATTTACGGAATTCAATATGAATTTAGACCGTATAATGTTGGGTATGCTTTAATTAAAACTGTATTTTTTGCATTTATAATTACTTCCGTTTCTTCTTATCATGGTTATTTTACCAAAGGCGGTGCTTTAGAAGTTGGTCAAGCAAGCACCAAAGCAGTTGTCTATAGTAGCATTTTGATTTTATTATTTAATCTTCTCCTTACACAATTATTACTTGTATGATAGAAGTTAAAAATATTTCTAAAAAATTTGGAACTAATGTGGTGCTAGATGATTTTTCTTTTACTTTCAAAAAAGGCCAAACAAATTTGATTATAGGAGCCAGCGGTTCGGGCAAAACGGTAATGTCGAAGATAATGGTTGGCTTGTTTGAGCCAGATGCAGGTGAAGTTCTATACGATGGCAAAAGTTATTTCTCATTAGATTTTACGGGTAGAAAAAATATTAGAAAAGAAATTGGAATGTTGTTTCAAGGAGGAGCATTGTTTGATTCAATGACAGTAGAGGAGAATATTATTTTTCCTCTTTCAATGTTTACCGAGATGACAGAAGAAGAAAAAAAAGAAAGAGCAAATTTTTGCTTGTCGAGAGTGAACCTTGTAAATGCGAATAAACTTTATCCTTCTGAAATTAGTGGTGGAATGAAAAAGCGAGTTGCTATAGCCAGAGCCATCGCAAACAATCCTAAGTATTTATTTTGTGATGAGCCAAACTCGGGCCTTGATCCAATTACATCTATTTTGATAGATGAGTTAATAAAGGAGATTACTTATGAGTTTAATATAACTACAGTTATCATCACACATGATATGAATTCAGTTCTTGAAATTGGCGATAACGTAGCATTTTTATACAAAGGTAAAAAGTGGTGGGAAGGCACTAAAGCAGATGTACTCCATACGCAAAATAAAGAAATGATTGATTTTGTTTATGCTACAAAATTTTTAAAAGAGTATAGAGAAAAAATCGTGAAATAATTTTTAAATCTTTTCATAAACAGAAAAGCCCCCGATTTCTCGAGGGCTTTTCTGTTTTTATCATTTAAGTATTATTTGATAACACTCATCTTTTTAGTAATCGAAGCTTCATCAGCTTTTAGAGTATAGAAGTAAACTCCTGCATCTAAATTAGAAGTATTAAGCTCGATAGAATTTCTACCAGTTGCTTTAACACCGTAAGATTGAGCCATTACAACTTTACCTGTTACATCAGTTACTTGAATAGAAACATTAGAAGCTTTTTCTAATTCATAGCTAATCATTGTGCTAGCTTTAGC
>CAYPEC010000138.1:0-3071 GCA_964409625.1 uncultured Bacteroidia bacterium
AAAAAAAATTAAAATGAGTGTATTAGCAAGTATCAGAAATCGTTCGGGATTATTAGTAATATTTATTGGAGTTGCCTTAGCATCATTTGTATTGGGCGATATTTTTACTTCAGGAAACTCTTTCCTGGGGTCAGAAGACAATCTGGTTGGAAAAATTGCAGGCAATGAAATAACCTACGAAGATTTCGATTTTAAAGTACAAGAGCAGATTGAAGCTCAAAAAGCAAACATGGGTCAAACAGCAATTGATGACCAGCTTACCAACATGATTGTAACTCAAACATGGAATCAGTTTATCAGCGATTTAGTTCTTAAAAAAGAATATAAAAAATTAAGCATCGAAGTTTCAGATGATGAACTTTATGAGCTAATGACCGGAAAAGAACCTCACGCTTATGTAACACAATATTTTAGTGATAGACAAACTGGGAAAGTATTCGATATGTTTGTTAACCCTCAAACAGGAGGAATTGACATGAACAAAGTTAAAAACTATGCTCAACAAATGAATCCTGAACAAGAACAAAGTTGGATAAAATTGGAGAATGGTGTAAAAGAAACTCGTTACACAGAAAAATACAATACCTTAATCAAGAAAGGAATTTTTGTTACAAATGCTCAAGCAAAAAAAGATTACGAAGCACAAAATACTTATTACAATCTAAGTTATGTTCAAAAAAGATTAGATGATGTTCAGGATTCAATTCCGCTTACAGATGCTGATTTAACTAAGTATTACAATGCACATCAAAACGAATTTAAACAAGAAGAATCCAGAAAAGTTGAATACGTTGCCTTTGACATCAATCCATCTCAAGAAGATGCTGATGAAATAAAAAAGGATGCAGAAAGAATTGCAAACGAATTCAAATCATCTCCTGCTGCTGAAGATTCTTCTTTTGTAGTAATGGAATCCGACTCAAGAGTTTTTGACAAATCATTTTCAAAAAAAGGAACACTTTCTCCAGATATTGATTCGTTAATGTTCAGCGCTTCAGCAGGAACTGTTTATGGTCCATATTTAGAAAACAAAGTTTTTAAAATTGCGAAATTAATTGCAGAAAAAAATATTCCTGATTCTGTAAAAGCAAGACATATTTTAATTTCTACTAACAATGCTGATAGCGCAAAAGTAAAGACATTAGCAGATAGTATTAAGAAAGTAATAACAACAAAAAACTTTTCTGATTTAGCTAAAAAATATTCTCAAGACCCAGGGTCAAAAGATAAAGGCGGAGATCTTGGATGGTTTGCTGAAGGTGCAATGGTTCCTCAATTTAATGATGCTTGCTTCAATGGGAAAAAAGGAACTATCACCATGGTTAAAACAACTTTTGGCTACCATATAATTGAAATCCTTGATAAATCTATAGAAAGCAAAAGGGTTCAAATTGCAACGATAGAAAAAGCTATAAACCCTTCTCCTAAAACGCTGCAAGCACTTTACGTAAAGGCAAGTGAATTTTCCGGAAAAAATAATACTCCCGAACTATTTGAAAAGTCAATCGTTGATGAAGGACTTAATAAGCGTATTGCAGATAATGTGAAGGAAAGCGATCGTACAATTGCAGGATTAGAATCTCCCAAGGAACTTATTAAATGGGCATATAAAGCAAAAGAGGGTGAAATATCTCCCGCATTTGAACTCGGAAATAAATTTGTAGTTGCGCATCTTTCAGTACTTCGCGAAAAAGGAATTGCTCCTTTAGCTCAAGTTAAACAACAAGTAGAAGAAAAAGCTCGTAACGAAAAGAAAGCCGAAAAGATTGCAAAAGAATTTGAAACTGCTCTTGCTTCTTCAAAAACAATTGCTGATGTAGCTTCAAAAATGAATTTGGCTGCTGGTTCAATGCCTAATTTAAGCTTCGGGAATGGAGTATTTGGCGGAAGCAGAGAAGATGGAGTAATTGGAGCAACAACTGCTTTAAAAGCAAATCAATTATCAAAACCAATAAAAGGAAACAGTAGCGTGTTTATTGTTTTTGTTGAATCTATTGTAGATGCTCCTGCAACAAAAGATTATACACAGGGAAAGACTCAATCGCTTTCAATGATTCAAAATAGAATTGAGCGTGATGTATTTGAAGCTTTAAAGGAGAATGCAAACATTATAGATAAAAAAGCAAAATTTTACTAAACCAATTTTAAATTCTTTTAATCAATTTTGTAGGAAGGGTTATCTGTTCATGATAATCTTTCCTATTTTTTTTGTCCATTTTTTTCAAAAGAATTTCAATAGCTTTTTTGCCGATTTCTTCTATGGGTTGGGCAATGGATGAAATAGACGGAGAAACCAATTCAAAAACAGGGTGCTCATCAAATGAACAAATCGAAATATGATTTGGAATACCTCCGGTAATTTTTTTTAGCACATGTAATAAGCTTAACGCAATTGTATTGTTTGAAGTAAAAATGGCGTCAATTTTTTCAGATGATGAGTTAAGCGCTTTTTTTATATGTGCCTCTAACTCTTCAGCAATATTATCAAAAGTAATATCAATGGATTTTCCCTTAACTGCCTTATTTAACTTAATTGCCTTTTCGAATCCTTTTCTTCTATCAAACACCGAACTTAAATGAGAAGGTGTAATATTAAAATAGAGAATGCTTTTTTTATTTTTGCTAATTAAATATTGTGTGGCATCGAAAGCTCCCTTTTCATTGTCAACAGTTACTCTTGAAATTTTTTCATCGTCAACATACCTATCAATCATTACAAAAGGAATAGTTTCATTTTTATAAAAAGTAAAATCATCTACTGATGGGGCTACAATAAGCCCATCAATTTGCCAATTTTTAAGAAGTTGAACAAGCGCTATTTCTCTTTCTGAATTTTCATCCGAACTCAAAACAATAAGATTGTAATTGTGTTGGTGGCAAACATCTTCCATAACTCTTGCAATACGTGCAAAGAAAATATTTGAAATATCTGGTACAATCAAACCAATCAAGTGCGATTCTCCAGTTCTTAACTTCCGTGCAAACGAATGAGGTGAATAATTTAATTCCTTTGCTTTCTTTAATACAGTTTTTTGAGTTTTTGAACTTATTTTATGTTCATCTCCCTTTCC
>CAYPEC010000139.1:0-3034 GCA_964409625.1 uncultured Bacteroidia bacterium
ATTTAATTGCTTTTAATTCTTTTCTTAAAATCTCTCCAAGTCGAGCAGCATTTTCTGCGAGATTTTCATCTTTCAACACTTCAAGAGATTCAATGGCAACTTTACAAGCCAATGGATTTCCTCCATAAGTAGAGCCATGTTCGCCTGGTTTTATGCAAAGCATAATTTCATTATTTGTCAATACTGCAGAAACGGGTAATGTTCCACCAGATAATGCTTTTCCTAAAATTAAAATATCAGCTTTTACTCCTTCATAATCGCAAGCCAACATTTTTCCAGTTCTTGCTAATCCTGTTTGAATTTCATCTGCAATAAAAAGTACATTGTTCTTTTTACATAAATCAAAACATTGTTTCAAATATCCTTCATCTGGAACCACAACACCTGCTTCACCTTGAATAGGTTCAACCATAAAACCTGCAACGGCTTTATCTTTCAACGCTTCTTCAAGAGCTTTTGTATCATTGTAAGGAATTGTAATAATTCCGGGAGTATAAGGTCCAAAGTTTTTTCTTGAATCAGGGTCGGTACTTGCTGAAATTATAGTAATTGTTCTTCCATGAAAATTTCCTTCACACACAATTATTTTTGCTTCATTACTTGGTACACCTTTCTTTTCGTAAGCCCATTTTCTACAAAGTTTCAAAGCTGTTTCAACACCTTCAGCACCTGTATTCATTGGTAATACTTTATCGTAACCAAAATAATTGGTAATATATTTTTCATACACACCAAGTGAATCATTGTGAAATGCTCTTGATGTAAGTGTCAGTTTTTGTGCTTGTTCTGTTAGTGCATTAATTATTCTTGGATGGCAGTGCCCTTGATTAACCGCAGAGTAAGCCGAAAGAAAATCATAATATCTTTTCCCTTCAACATCCCACACAAATACACCTTCGCCTCTCTCAAGCACAACAGGAAGCGGATGATAATTATGTGCTCCATATTTATCCTCTAAGTCAATTGCCTTTTGCGAAGTGATTTGATTTGCTACCATACTTTCCATAGAATAATAATTTGTTTTACAAAGATACAAAAATGGTCTTTTAATAAGACGAACAACTCCTAAATATCGAAAAATAGCCCTATTTTCGCCAACCTAAAATGAAAGAAACAAATAAAATCTGGCAGAATATAGTTGTTAGCGATACTGGCAGCGAAGGACAATCGGTTGGAAGATTCGGAGAGATTGTAGTATTTATCGAAGGAGCTATTCCTGGAGATGTGGTGGATGTAGAAGTAAAAAAGAAAAAAAGCAATTATGCTGAAGCCAAAGTTGTTGCTTTTCACCAGTATTCTTCGAAAAGAGAAAAGCCAGTTTGCACACACTTTGGGACTTGTGGCGGTTGCAAATGGCAAAATATGAACTATGAATCACAATTATTTTATAAAGAAAAACAAGTTGCTGATGCCTTAAAAAGAGTTGGTAAAATTGAGTTACCAGATATTCAATCCATAATTTCTTCTGCAAAAAAATATCATTACAGAAACAAATTAGAATTTACTTTTTCCAATAAAAAGTGGCTTACTTGGGACCAAATTAATAGCGGTCAAGAATTTGAACGCAATGCACTCGGATTTCATATTCCAAAAATGTTTGATAAAATATTAAATATTGATGAATGCTTTTTACAAGAAGAACCATCTAACTCTATAAGATTAGAAGTTAAAAAATACGCTCTTGAAAATAATTTGTCATTTTTTGATATGAGAGGACAAGTAGGTTTCTTAAGAACGTTGATAATTAGAACTTCTTCTACAGGTGAGGTAATGACAATTTTTACATTTCATAACGAAGATAAGGAAAACAGAGAAAAATTATTAGAACATATTTCAACCAAATTTCCTCAAATAACTTCTTTAATGTATGTAATTAATCCAAAACGAAATGACACTATATCCGATTTAGATATTCAGCTATACAAAGGTAATCCTTATATATATGAGCAAATGGAAGGTTTGAAATTTAAGATTGGGCCAAAATCTTTTTATCAAACTAATTCAGAACAAGCGTATGAATTATACAAAATAGCCAGAAATTTTGCCAATTTAAAAGGTGATGAATTAGTTTATGATTTATATACTGGTACGGGAACCATTGCCAACTTTGTTGCAAAGCAAGCTAAAAAAGTAATTGGCGTAGAATATATTCCTGCTGCTATCGAAGATGCAAAAGAAAATTCGAAAGAAAATAAAATTTCAAACACTCTATTTTTTGCTGGAGATATGAAAGATGTGATGAACGATGAGTTCATAAAACAAAATGGCAAACCAGATGTAATTATAACTGACCCTCCAAGAGCCGGAATGCACGAAGATGTAGTTAAAAAGATAATTGAAATTGCTCCTAAAACTGTTGTTTATGTTAGTTGTAATCCTGCTACACAAGCAAGAGATATTGCTTTAATGGATGCAACATATAAAGTTACATCTATTCAACCGGTAGATATGTTTCCACATACACATCATGTAGAAAATGTAGTTAAGTTAGAAAGAAGATACTAATGGAAAATTTAACAAAAGAATTTTGGGACGATAAATATAAAACCAATGAAATGGGCTGGAACATTGGTGCTCCATCAACTCCATTAAAAGAACACATTGACCAACTTACTGATAAAAGCATAAAAATTTTAATTCCAGGATGTGGCAATGCGTATGAAGCAGAATACCTTTTTAATAAGGGCTTCGAGAATGTAGTTGTTTTAGATTATTCAGAAACTGCGGTAAATAATTTCAAAACACGCTTACCTAACTTTCCCGCTAAAAATATTATTTGCGATGACTTTTTCAATCATAATGGGAAATACGATTTAATTATCGAACAAACTTTTTTCTGTGCAATCTCTCCAAGTCTTCGGGAACGCTATGTTAAGCAAATGTTCAAATTGCTAAATCCTAATGGACTTCTTGCTGGTATATTTTTCAATGATGAAAAATTAAATTTAGAAAGCCCTCCATTTAAGTGCTTAAAGCCAAAATACATTGAATTATTTTCAACCTATTTTAACTTTACCAAATTTGAAGATTGCAA
>CAYPEC010000140.1:0-3018 GCA_964409625.1 uncultured Bacteroidia bacterium
GAAACGAAAACATCATTAAACCAAGAAAACCCGCCTATTGCAAATGTGCTGTTAGGCGAGGTTGCTTTCTCTTCAAGCCAAACCACACATAAAGTAATGGTAACTGCAAATGGTTTTACAATGCGATGGTACGCTACTGTTATTAAAAATGAAGCAGTAAAATATGTTAATGAAGTTTGGTGTGCGGATAATTACCAAGATGAGTATAGAAAACTTAAAAAATCAGTTAAAAAGAAAATACGCAAATTGGTTGAGGATGCTGTTGGCAATCTCGCCTAACTTGTAGATTGGCGCATAAATGTTCTAAATTTGTCGTTGAAAATCAATAAATTATTTAGAACACGCTATGTTACCTAATCAAATTATATGTTTCAAATTTAAGGGAATTCCTGAATTATATGCTAATAAAAACGGAGAATTTTTTTATAAGGGCAAACCAGCAAAAAAAATTTATAACAATGGCTCAATTGCAATTTTATGCGGAAGAACAAAAAGAGGGATAATTAAACTTCGCAAATTAGCTTATAAAGGTACAGTTGAGGTAGAAGAGTTGCCTTTTTAATTATCTGCTATAACTTGCAGTTACAGTATCGGTAACAGCACCATCAAAAACATAATAAGTAAAGTTAATTGCTGAAGGTCCGATTAGAGTACCGCTTCCCCAAGCAGTATTTCCCGAAAATGTTTGTGAAGGAATTGTAATCGTACTTCCGCTCACATCAGCATACACATAATTAGTAGAACCTAAATTGTAAAAATTATTTAGAAAAACTTGAGCAGAATTCGTACTCGATTTGGTAATATTTACAGCATAAGTAGAACGTCCATTTTGTTTACTTGTTTCATCACAAGTCCAATTGCCGGCATAGTTATCTCTTGCATCTGTAACTGTTGGTGTAGGTTCGGCTTCTTCATCTTTTTGGCAAGATGAAATAAAAATACTTAATAAAAGTGTTCCTGAAATTAATGTGAGTAAAAGTTTTTTTGTTTTCATGTTACATGAATTTTAAGATTGCTTCGGTCATTCTTCCCTCACAATGACACATAGAATAAGCGGTCATTGCGAACGAAGTGAAGCAATCTCTATTAATTATCATCAAAATAAATTATTTAAAATTTTATCATCCACTATATTCGGGAAAGTAACTTTTAAATTTTTTGTTCTCTTCATTTCTCTTTGAATAGCAAACATTGCTTCTTTGTTTCTTGCCCAACTTCTGCGCGCGATTCCATTATTAACATCCCAAAACAACATAGATTTTAATCTTCTGTCGGCATCTTTAGTTCCGTCAAGAACCAAGCCAAAGCCACCATTAATTACTTCGCCCCAGCCAACACCACCTCCATTGTGTAACGAAATCCAAGTAGCTCCTCTAAATCCATCTCCAACAAAATTATGCACAGCCATATCGGCAGTAAATTGTGAGCCATCATAAATGTTGGATGTTTCTCGATAAGGAGAATCTGTGCCTGAAACATCATGGTGGTCGCGACCAAGAACTACAGGTGCAGATATTTTTTTTTCTTTTATTGCTTTGTTAAATGCTTCAGCAATTTTTATTCTTCCTTCCGAATCAGCATATAAAATACGGGCTTGAGAACCAACAACCAACTTATTCTGCTGTGCTTCTTTTATCCATTGAATATTATCTTCCAGTTGTGGTTTGATTTCTTTTGGAGCATTTTTATAAATGTTTTGCAACACTTTCAAAGCAATTTTATCTGTTGTTGCCAAATCTTTTGGATTAGCTGAAGTACACACCCAGCGGAATGGTCCAAAACCATAATCAAAACACATTGGTCCTAAAATATCTTGCACATACGATGGATAAATAAACTGTCCGTTTGGTTTCATTACATCTGCTCCCGCCCTTGATGCTTCAAGCAAAAATGCATTTCCATAATCAAAGAAATACATTCCGGTTGCATGAAGTTTATTGATTGCAACAGCATGTCTTCGCAATGTTTTTTGAACTTCTGATTTGAATTTTTCAGGTTTGTTCGCCATCATTTTATTACTCTCTTCATAGCTAAATCCAACTGGATAATAGCCACCAGCCCAAGGATTATGAAGTGATGTTTGGTCGCTACCCATCTCCACTTTTATTTTTTTCTCTGCTAACTTTTCCCACAAATCAACTATGTTTCCTTGATAAGCAAGCGAAAGAGCTTCTTTGTTTTTTCTTGCTTTCTCAGTTCGTTCAATAAGTTTATCCAAGTCATCATACACCTCATCCACCCATCCTTGCTCGAATCTTTTTTGCGTTGCTTTCGGATTTATCTCTGCTGTAATGCTTACTATTCCTGCAATTTTAGCTGCTTTGGGTTGAGCACCACTCATGCCTCCAAGACCTGCAGTCACAAATAATAAACCTTTCAAACTCTTGCCATTCGCTTTTTTCCGGGCTGCATTTAAAACGGTAATGTTTGTTCCATGAACAATTCCTTGCGGACCGATATACATGAAAGAACCTGCAGTCATTTGTCCGTATTGAGTTACACCCAATGCATTAAATTTTTCCCAATCATCCGGTTTAGAATAATTTGGTATCATCATTCCGTTTGTAACCACAACTCTTGGAGCATCTTTATTCGAAGGAAATAACCCCATCGGATGACCAGAATACAAAACAAGCGTTTGCTCATCTGTCATCTCTGCAAGGTATTTCATTGTTAGAAGATACTGCGCCCAATTTTGAAACACTGCTCCATTGCCACCATAAGTAATTAGTTCATGTGGATGTTGAGCAACAGCATAATCTAAATTATTCGACAGCATGTGCATGATTGCTGCTGCCTGCTTGCATTTATGAGGGAATTCGTTTATTGGTCGCGCATAAATTTTATAATCAGGACGAAAGCGATACATATATATTCGCCCATATTTTTTTAGCTCATCTGCAAATTCTTTTGCTAAAACAGCATGATGTTTTTTATCAAAATAACGAAGTGCGTTTCTAATAGCTAATTTTTTTTCTTCAGCAGATAAAATTTCTTTTCGCTTAGGCGCATGATTCA
>CAYPEC010000141.1:0-3011 GCA_964409625.1 uncultured Bacteroidia bacterium
ACCCTCCAATCAATCTCTGACAGGCCTTTTTGTTTTAGTATCTCATTTGTTTGAGAAAAATGCTTGCAACCAAAAAATGCTCCTCGCGCAAGTGGAGAAGGGTGAGCAGCCTTTAAGATATGATGTTTGGATGCATCTATCAAAGTTTCTTTTGTATGGGCAAACCTGCCCCAAAGAAGAAAAACAATTCCTGTTTTTTTATCTGAAATGGTTTTAATCACGGCATCTGTAAATCGCTCCCAACCTTTTCCTTGGTGTGAACCTGCTTGGTTTTGGCTAACAGAAAGTGTTGCATTAAGAAGCAATATTCCTTGGTCAGCCCACTTTTCAAGATTACCACTTTTAGGAATTGGAATTCCTAAATCGCTATGTATTTCTTTAAAAATATTTACCAAAGAGGGTGGTTTTGCAATTCCATCAGCTACAGAAAAACAAAGGCCATTAGCTTGTCCATGTCCATGATATGGATCTTGACCAATAATCACAACTTTTAATTTATCAAATGGAGTATGATTAAATGCTGAAAAAATTTGAGGTCCGGGTGGATAAATAACATATTTAGACTTTTCCTCAACTAAAAAGGCTTTTAAATACGTAAAATATTCACTGCTAAATTCAGTTGCAAGTATCTCTTTCCAACTATCATGTATTTGAGGATTTAAAGAATTCATTTTGGTATTCGGATTAAATATACTAAGTTTGCATCACAATAACACCCATTATGAAAAAAGTTGTTTTGATTTTCGCTTCGCTTTTAATTATCTCTGTTGCATTTTCATCTTGCAAAAGCAAAGAGTTGTGTCCTGCATATACTAAGGCGAATAGCACACATCCTTCTGTTCAAAAGAACGGATAAATCAATAGATAAATGTAATTATCTGCTTGATGTCGGGGTGTAAACTTTTGGCAACTGGACAATTGTGAGCAGCGTACTCCAATAATCTTTTTTGCTGTTCATTAAAGTTAAGTTTCGGCATTTTTACTTCAGCAATAATTTCTACTACCCTTCTCGGATTCGAATCCATTATCTTCGTTATATCCACGCTTCCACCTTCAAAAACAAAATTGTGTTGCATGGCTACAATTCCCATTAATGAAATCATACAACTACCAAGTGAAGTAGCCAACAAATCAGTAGGTGAAAACGCCTCGCCTTTTCCATGATTATCCGTAGGAGCGTCAGTAATAATTTGTTTGCCCGATTTTAGATGTGTAGCAGTAGTTCTCAGCCCTCCATTATAAATTACTTCAGAAGTTTTCATATTTATTAAAACATTTTATTTTATTATTCGTTATATTTGTTGTTCGAAAACATGAAGGTACAAATTAGAATCATATCAATTTTTCTTTCTTGCATTTTTCTCCCTGCATTTTCGCAAGATGCAATGTCTAAATACGATAGCGGAGAAGATGTTAATGTTGTATATAAATATGAGCGCACATTCCACCTAATGGCTCATGGAAATGGCTTTGGACTTGGATTTAGAAAGGCGAAAAACATCACTGCAAAACTTAAAAGACAATATGAGATTGAAGGATTAAATATGCGCCATCCAAAAGAAATTAAATCTTACAATTATCAATTTCAGAATACAAGAGGATTTTTTTATGGCAAAACCCACTCTTTATTTATACTTAGAGGTGGCTATGGATTACAACATGTACTGTATGATAAAGTAGAAAGAAAAAATGTTGAGATTAGATTCAATTGGTATGCGGGAGTTTCTTTAGCCCTTGCTAAACCTATTTATTACAACATTATTAACTCCGGACAAAACAATGATGCAGATTATATTACTACCGAAAAGTTTGATATAAATACTCATTCTACCTATAATATATACTCAAGAGCTGCTTTTGGAAAAGGATTAAATGAAACTAAAATAATTCCGGGAGGATATGTAAAAACAGGATTGTGTATTGATTTTGCACCAGATAAGCAAACAGCTAAATCTATTGAAATAGGAACTGTTGTTGATATTTACCCTACAGTAATTCCACTAATGGCTACTCAAAAAAGCAACCAAGTATTTTTGTCTTTTTATATTCAATTCATGTTTGGGAAAAAGTGGTTTTGATGGAAATGTTACAGGCAGAAGAAACTAAACAGCGGAAACCAGATTGGCTTAGAGTAAAACTCCCCATTGGAAAAGAATATTTGCATGTTCGCAAATTAGTTGATACACATAAACTTCATACTATTTGTCAAAGCGGGAACTGCCCAAACATGGGAGAATGCTGGGGTGCAGGAACAGCCACATTTATGATTTTAGGGAATATCTGCACTCGTTCGTGCGGGTTTTGTGCTGTTGCTACTGGTCGCCCACTTCCTGTTGAATTAAAAGAACCAGAAAGAGTTGCAAATTCAGTAAAATTAATGGATGTTAAGCATTGTGTTATTACCTCCGTTGATAGAGATGATTTGAAGGATGGAGGTTCTGAAATTTGGATAGAAACAATAAAAGCAATTCGGAAAGAAAGCCCTCAAACTACTTTAGAAACATTGATTCCAGACTTTCAAGGAAAGTGGGAAAATCTTCAAAGAATAATTGATATTAAGCCCGAGATAGTTTCACATAATTTAGAAACTGTTAGAAGATTAACTAAGCAAGTTCGAGTTCAGGCAAAATATGATAGAAGCTTAGAGGTATTGAAAAGACTGAAAGATGGAGGATGCAAAACAAAATCAGGAGTGATGTTAGGTTTGGGAGAAACTAAGCAAGAAGTTATTGAAACAATGGACGATTTAAGAAATGTTGGTTGTGATGTTCTTACATTAGGACAATACCTACAGCCAACTTCAAAACACTTACCTGTAGTTGAGTTTATTCACCCCGATTTATTTGCCGAATACAAAGAAATTGGCTTAAATAAAGGATTTAGATTTGTGGAAAGCGGTCCGCTTGTTCGTTCATCATACCATGCTGAGAAGCATCTTTTCTAATTCTATTTATGAAAATCAAAGTTGCAATTAATGGTTTCGGAAGAATAGGAAGAATGGCATTAAGAAC
>CAYPEC010000142.1:0-2984 GCA_964409625.1 uncultured Bacteroidia bacterium
CGTCTTGCTCCATATCTTCAGGCGTTACCACAACATCATTCGGAGCTTTTTCGTATATAGCTAATTCTTTTATTAGGTTATATACCGAAGGCAAATCGCCTTTATATCCTTTTCTAACTGTAATTTCCATGCAAATATTTTTTTACGAATATAGGAGATTCTTAAATTTAAAAACTACAAATAATTCTCGAAAATAATTCGATATTTGCACCCTATTTAAAACACGCAACAATGAGTATTGTAAAAACGCTAGGACAATTTATTATTGAAAAACAAAATGATTTTCCTTATGCCAAAGGAGAGTTGTCGCGTTTACTCAGGGATATTGGCATAGCTGCTAAAATCGTAAATAGAGAGGTGAGCAAAGCCGGCTTGGCGGATATACTTGGCGAAACGGGTGATAGCAATGTGCAGGGAGAACAGGTTAAGAAATTAGATGTATTTGCAAATGAGCAATTCATTGCCGCTTTAACTGTTGGTGGAGAAGTTTGCGCCATTGCATCTGAAGAAAACGAAGATATAATTACAGTTGAAAATGAACAATCAAAAAGCGCTAAATATGTTGTAGCTATTGATCCTCTTGATGGGTCATCGAATATTGATGTGAATGTTTCGGTTGGAACCATATTTTCAATTTACAGAAGAACATCTCTTTCGGGGGCAGGAACTATGGAAGATTTTTTGCAAAAAGGATTGGAGCAGGTAGGAGCTGGGTATATTATTTATGGTTCATCAACGATGCTTGTATATACTACAGGAAAAGGAGTTAATGGATTTACGCTCGACCCATCAATTGGAGAATTTTGTTTGTCTCATCCCAATATGCAAATTCCGAAAAATGGTAAAATTTATTCCATTAACGAAGGGTACTACATTCATTTTCCAGATGGAGTAAAGAAATTTATTAAGTGGTGTCAAGAAGAAGATAAAGTAACCAATCGTCCTTATTCTTCAAGATACATTGGCTCGGCTGTAGCTGATATTCATCGTAATTTAATTTATGGAGGAGTGTTTATTTATCCCACAACTTCTCAATCTCCGAAAGGAAAACTTCGTTTGCTATATGAATGCAATCCTCTTGCCTTCATTGTTGAGCAAGCTGGAGGAAAAGCTACAGATGGCTTTGGAAGAATTTTAGATCTTGAAGCTCATTCTTTACATCAGCGAACTCCATTTTTTATTGGCTCGTCAGAAATGGTTGCAAAAGCAGAAGAGTTCATGTCAAAACATTCCGCTGTTAAGCAATAATGATAGTTTGTAAGATAGTAAGTTCCAAGTTTGTTAGTCGGTATTGCTTTCTTAATCCTTTCATCACCCCATCTCCTAATCACAACAGAAATTCCATACCTTCGCATTTCATTTTTATGTGTCGTTGAATTTAGCGCAGGTTGTTAATAGTTATTCGCAAAGCGAAAAGATTATTCAAACAGCAAAATGTCTGGGAGAGAGGGCAAGTTACGTTCAATTGCAAGGTTTATCAGGCTCTTCTACTTCTTTTGTAATTGCAGCAACAAGCCAACATCTATCAAAAAAAATCCAACTCATAATAGTTTCCGATAAGGAACAAGCTGCTTATTTATTAAATGATTTGGAATCAATTATAGGGAAAGAAAGGGTTTTATTTTTCCCTTCTTCTTACAAACGACCTTATCAAGTTGAGCAAACCGATAATGCAAATATTTTACTTCGTGCAGAAGTTCTAAATTCCGTTTTACAAACAACCAATAACCTACAACCAGCAACTATAATAGTAACTTATCCCGAAGCACTTTCAGAAAAAGTTGTAACCAAGCAACATCTTCAAAAAAATACTTTGGAGCTGAAGCAGGGAGAAAAAATTTCAACTGATTTTATTATTACTGTTCTATCTGAATATGGATTTACTCGAGAAGATTATGTAATTGAACCAGGTCAATTTTCAGTGAGAGGAGGAATTGTGGATGTATTTTCTTTTTCAAACGAACATCCTTTTCGTATAGAGTTGTTTGGTGATGAAGTAGAAACCATAAGAACATTTGATGCGGTAAATCAGTTGTCAATTGATAAACTAAATCATATAACTATTGTTCCAAATATTGAAGATAAACTTTTGAAAGAAAGTCGACAATCGTTCTTAGAATTTATTCCTTCGGATAGTGTTGTGTGGATTGATAATTTTAAAACAGCAGCAGATATAATTTCCAAAGAGTTTGAAAACGCACAAAAAATGTATGCTCAACAAAATGAAGCAAGCATCTTTAATCACCTTACCCCTGAAGCATTATTTATTTCGAAAGAAATTTTTGAAGAGCAACTAAGCCAGTTTTCAAAAGCTGAATTTGGATTATCAATTTCTTCAATGAAAAAAATTGAGAATGTTACTTCCATTGAATTTCATACAACTCCTCAGCCAGCTTTCAATAAAAACTTTGATTTGCTTTTTGATACACTCAAAAAACAAAAGCAGGAAGAATATCAAAACATTATTTTTTCAGATAATCCTAAACAAGCCGAGCGACTCAATGTAATTTTTGAAGACCTCACAAAAAATGCTTCAACGCTTGATCATTTTCAATTGTTTGATAGCGCTGCTATTTCAATTCACGCAGGATTTATTGATAAAGATTTAAAACTTGCCTGCTTCACCGACCACCAAATTTTTGAACGCTACCATCGCTTTCAGATTAAAAATTCTTCTTACCGAAAAACAGAAGCTATAACACTCAAGGAAATAAAAAATCTAAATCCTGGAGATTTTGTTACCCATATTGACCATGGTATTGGGCGTTTCGGAGGATTAGAAAAAATGGAAGTGAACGGAAAAATGCAAGAAGCAATCCGTTTGGTTTATAAAGACAATGATATTTTATATGTAAGCATACACTCGCTTCACCGCATTGCAAAATATTCGGGTAAGGAAGGTGCAATTCCGAAAATTGATAAAATTGGTTCCAATGCTTGGCAATCACTCAAACAAAAAACAAAGAAGAAAGTAAAAGAAATTG
>CAYPEC010000143.1:0-2954 GCA_964409625.1 uncultured Bacteroidia bacterium
GGCTTTTGCTCCCCGGGCTGGGCTCGAACCAGCGACCCCATGATTAACAGTCATGTGCTCTAACCAGCTGAGCTACCAGGGAATCTTTATTCTGGTTAATGTTCTTTTCAAAAAGAATATTTTTAAAAAGGGCTGCAATATTAGCACTTAAAATGTAATTATACAATATATTTGCGAAAATTTTTATTCCCTTATTATGAGTTTAGTTGTTGTTGGTTCGGTTGCATTTGATGCTATAGAAACCCCCTTTGGCAAGACAGATAAGATTATTGGTGGTGCTGCCACTTATATTTCTTTGGCTTCTTCCTATTTTACAAAAGAAATAAATTTAGTGGGTGTTGTCGGTGATGATTTCCCAAAAGAAGTAATCCAAGACCTGCAAAAAAGAGGAATTGATACCAGGGGACTACAAATAAAACAAGGCGAAAAATCTTTTTTCTGGTCAGGGAAGTATCATAATGATATGAATACGCGCGACACGCTTGTTACAGAACTTAATGTGTTAGGAACATTCGACCCTGTATTACCCGAAGATTATAAAACCTGCGACTTTCTGATGCTCGGAAATCTTTCTCCCGAAGTGCAGCTGAAAGTACTAGCACAAATGAAAACCCGCCCAAAGTTAATCGTGCTTGATACCATGAACTTTTGGATGGAAATAGCTTTAGAGGATTTGAAAAAAGTAATTGCTAAAGTAGATGTTCTTGCTGTGAATGATGCTGAGGCAAGGCAGTTGTCAGGAGAATATTCATTGGTAAAAGCAGCTCAGAAAATATTAAGCATGGGGCTTAAATACCTCATTATTAAAAAGGGAGAACATGGCGCGCTGCTCTTTAACAAAGACCAAGTATTCTTTGCTCCTGCCCTACCCTTAGAAGATGTGTTCGACCCGACAGGCGCAGGCGACACCTTTGCTGGTGGCTTCATCGGACACCTTGCAAAAACACACGATATTTCTTTCGATAATATGAAACGAGCAATTATTTATGGCTCTGCCATGGCAAGTTTCTGCGTAGAAAAATTCGGGACAGAAAGATTAATGAATCTTACACAAAATGAAGTAGAAGCGCGCGTACAAGAGTTTATTGATTTGGTTCAATTCGAAATTGAATTAGGATAAGTTGAGTTTCCAAAAATCTTTAATATTGTTGCGAGGGCTTCCAGGCAGCGGGAAATCAACTCTTGCCACATTACTTTCGGAAAACGGCAAACACCCTATACTTTCCATAGATAGTTTTTTCACAAACGAAAAAGGCGAATACACTTTCGACCACACACAAAATCATTTGGCTTATAAAAAGTGCGAAGAGGATACTTTGCAACAGATGAAAAAGGGTTGTGAGAAAATTTTTGTGGAGAACACTTTTACCCTTGACTGGGAAATTGAACCTTACTTCAAAATGGCCTCAGAGAATGGGTATAAAGTATTTGTGATTACAGTTGAAAATTATCACAACAGCAAAAACATTCATGCTATCTCTCAGGAGCAGATTGAAAAGATGGCAGCAAAGTATAAGGTGAAGTTGATGTGAGATTTTTTAATCCCACATGCTTTATATGTTTTATCAAATGATTTAGCTAATTTTGTTGCAATGGAATATTTACAATTATTCGAAAAACTTCATGAACAAAAAATTCGCTATTTGATTTGTGGGGGGCTTGCTGTGAATATATATGGTATTCCTCGCATGACTGCTGACATTGATATCTTACTGGATTTTACAGATGATAATCTCAACGCTTTTGAAAATACAATCAAACGCCTTTTTTATCAGTCTGCAATTCCTGTTTCTATAAAAACATTTGTGGATAAGGATTCTAGACAAAAAGCGATTAAGGAAAATAACTTGATTGCATATTCCTATTTCAACTCGCGTGCAAATTATATGAATTTGGATGTTTTAATGGATGTTCCTGTTTCGTTTGAAGAGCTTTGGAAACATAAAGAAACAAGAACGGTAGAAAATTTCAGCATAAACCTTGTTTCTATTGAAGACCTTATAGAACTTAAAAAATATGCCAACAGAAAACAGGACAATCAAGACATTATTTTACTTTCAAATCTTTTAAAAAAATGAATTCTTACAACATTATACCTAAGTCCGAAAACATTAAAAAGGGATTTTTCTATACGGTTAGCGAAGAACAAATAAAGCAACACCAGAAAAGAAGCATCAAGGAAATTTTTGAGTGGCTCGAATCAACAAGTAAATTTATTTATTCCGTTCAAACTCCCGAAGAAAGAGAAAGGATAAATAGCCAGAAAAATGAAGGCGGGAAATAACCCAATCCCCACCTAAAAAATAAATGATTATATTTGCCCCCGCTAATGGCAGAAAATAAAACAATACGATTCAGCAATAAAGACAAATCACTCTTTTTTGCTACGCTCACATCTCGCGTTGAGCAATATTTTAAGGACAATAATATTTCTAAGCATTACAATGCTCAAATGGTTATTAAAACCATTGTGTTGTTATCGGCTTATATTCTTCCTTTTGGCTATATGTGCATTTTCAATCCTTCTTTCGGAATAGCTATGTTGCTTTGGCTAATCATGGGTTTTGCAATGGCAGGAATTGGCATGAGCGTAATGCACGATGCAAACCATGAAGCTTACACCGCAAGCAAAAGGACTAACAAATATATTGGCTACACCCTTACTTTACTTGGGGGTTCTATTTTTAACTGGAAGCTGCAGCACAATGTATTGCACCATACTTATACCAATGTTGTAGATTACGATGATGACATTGATGATAAATTAATCATGCGCTTTTCTCCTCATACAGAAGTAAAAAAATACCATCGCTTACAATTTATTTATTCCTTTTTATTCTATGGAATTTTGTCTTTATACTGGGCTACACTAAAAGATTTCGTTCAGTTTGCGCGATATACAAAGAATGGCGTTAACCGCAACAACAAAGAAGAAAACAGAACAACACTTTTAA
>CAYPEC010000144.1:0-2894 GCA_964409625.1 uncultured Bacteroidia bacterium
GGGATAAATTTCAATCTCCACTAAAAAAAGCACAAATTGCCTGCCAAGAAAGTGGAATTGATGTTGATTGCAATTTTTCCCTTGTGGGAAAAATAGTAGAAACTGGTATTGCAACAAAAGAGATTGATGACTACAAGCTTTCAAGATATGCTTGTTATTTAATAGCGCAGAATGCTGATGCAAGAAAAAAGATTGTTGCTTTTACGCAAACATATTTTGCAGTGCAAACAAGAAGACAAGAAATAGAAGACTTAGAATTAAGTAGATTAAGTGAGAATGAAAAAAGAATACATTTAAGGCACGATGTTAGAAAGCATAATAGTATTTTATCAAGCGTTGCAAAAGGTGCTGGCGTTATAGAGCCTCTTGATTATGCAATGTTTCAAAATGCAGGATACAAGGGTTTATATGACGGCAAAACTAAGCAAGATATAGCAAAACATAAAGGATTATTAAAAAGAGATGATATTCTTGACCACATGGGAAGCGAAGAGCTTGGTGCAAATATTTTTAGAATTACACAAACCGCAGCAAAAATAGAAAGAGAGAAAATCAAAGGCAAGCAACAAGCAAATAAAACACATTTTGAAGTTGGGCAAAAAATAAGACAAACAATTCAAGAGATTGGGGGAACTATGCCTGAAAATTTGCCAGTTGCTGAAAATATTAAGAAAGTAGAGCAAAAACAAAAGAAATTAGAAAAATCAAAAAATAAGGTTAAAAAGTTAGATAAATAGTATTATGAAAGAAATTTATAAATCTGAGATTGAAGGAATGCAAGATTTTTGGCAAGAATTAGAAATGTTGCCAGATTATTCCTGTAATACTGATGGAAAAATAAACGGAATATTATTTGAAATGAAATTAGAAATAAAATCTTATTCCGAAGTTGAAAAGCAAATAAAACGATATATTAGAGCATACAATGCAACCGCAATATCAATACCTTCAAAGGCAATTGCACTTGATATAAATCAAAGAAAATACAATTTATATAATATTTCAACAAATAAAGAAGGTAATACATCTTTGCAAAAGATTAAAGAGGATTGTTGGGTAAATGCTACAGATTTTAAAGACTTAATCAATTCAACAATAAATCAATATTCAAAGGGTTGGATCTGCGAAGAAAGTGTTGTTTGTTATAATAACGAATATTGCAAAAAATACAAAACAGCATCAAAAGAAAAGGTAAAAACAGAGTTTATAAATCCACAGGAGCTTTACATATACCCATTTGAATGGGATACGCAACTATCAATAGAAATGACAGATAGAGAGCAAAATAATTGGCTTACTTTTAATATGAATATGTTGGGCTGTTCTTTACTCAAAAAACAACTTGGAGCATATTTTACGCCTGATAAATATGTCAGAATTTCAACGCAATACTTAAAGGAATGTATAGAGAAAATCAAGCAAGATGGATTTGATTATTTGATAATTGATACTTGTGTTGGAACTGGAAATTTAGAAAAGTTTTTTGAAACAGAGTGGTTAGAACGAACAATTTTAAATACTTATGATTACACAGAGTGGACTACTTTAAAGGGGCTTTATGATGGAAGAGTAAAAATGATAATTCCGCATACAAACGAACATAGAAATGAAAATGGGCTGTTATTAGATGGAGACGCTTTAAGTAAGCAATTTAACGATTATTTGCAAGACTGGATAGAGAAAAATGTTGATAGAAATAAATGCAAAATAATTATGCTTGAAAACCCGCCTTTTGCAGAGCCACAAGGCAACGCAAGTAAGGGGCAAAAAACCTTTTCTGTAAAAGATATATATATATATCAGGAAATGGCTAAGCATAAATTTGCAAAAAAGAATGCAAACAGAGACTTGGCAAATATGTTTATATGGAAAGCTTTTAATGTTATCAAAACAGATTATTATATTCTTTACAGCCCTGTTAAATACTGGAAATCACAACATATCATAGACAAAACCTTTATTCAAGGGCATTGTTGTAATAGAGAGTATTTTAATGCAAGTGAGGGCTGTATTACATTGATACTTTGGCAAAATATAGATAATAAAAACGATACTTTGAAACTAACAAATGATTTTAATGATAACACTATAATATCAAAACAATTTAAAAACCCAGCAGAGCTATTAATAGATACCGAAGAAAATCCATTTGTTTATTTGTTCAATTTAAGTAATATACCAAAGTCAGATAATGGGAAACTGGTAAATAATATTCAAGCTTATGCTAAATATTGCAAAACTCAAAAAGCATACAAACTCGGTGATGACAATATTTTACAACAATTACCTCTATGGGTTGCTAATTGTTATGAATGCAAAGACTATACTGAAGTTGATGTTATTATGAAATCTGCCGACGGGGGATTAAAATATCAAGAAGACATAGAGTTTTTGCAAAAATGTTTTATATGGTCTTGCATTACAAATAAGAATGTTTGCATAAGTAACGATAATATCATAAATCAATTTTGCTTATATCAAGACACGAGTGCGGATAAGTTGCTCAAAACAATGACATTAGATGGTGCAGACAAAGAAATATTGTCTTCTTGGAATAAGCTGCTTATGAAAATCAAAACAAAAATAGAATATAGTGCTCGGTATAAATATGGTTTGTATCAAATAGAAAAAGACATTAATATTGATGTTGAATCTGGCAGAAAAGACAAAACAGGTAAAAATGTTATGGTTAAAAAATATAACAATAGTGAAGATGTTGATGATTTAGTAAAACAAATTAAAAAGCAATTGATAGATTATCGTGCAAATTTTATTGAAAAGAAATTATTTCAATATCAGTTATTAAAATAAAAATGGATTAATTAAGTATGTTATTACCTTATATTTTTGAAATATAGAGTAGAAGAATAGAAATATGAAGGGAGTTAAGAGGC
>CAYPEC010000145.1:0-2857 GCA_964409625.1 uncultured Bacteroidia bacterium
CCTCCACACTCATCCATTTTTCATCATCAATCAATATGTCTTTTCCTGCTACTTCACCAATAAAGTTGAATTCTACATTTTGGTTCCTGATGAAGTTGATAAAATTTTCTTCATCTTCTTTTTTTACTGTAACCACGATTCTGCTTTGTGCTTCGCCAAATAAAAATGCATCTTTTCTGTAATCAGTATCAGATGTGATGTCAAAGCCAAGCCCTCTATTCATAGCTGATTCAGCAAGTGTGATGAATAGTCCGCCATCTGAAATATCGTGTGCAGATTGAATAAGTTTTTGGGTAATTAATTTTTTTACCGCATCCTGAACTTTATATTCTTCATCTAAATCAAAATATGGCGCAGGAGAATTTTTCACATTATGAAAAGCATATAAATACTCCGAACTTGAAATATCATTTTTAGATTCTCCAATTAAATAAATTAAATCTCCTTCATTTTTAAAATCCAAAGTCATCCGATTTTTTTTGTCTTTCAATATTCCAATCATTCCAATTGTTGGAGTTGGGAAAACAGGACCTTCATAAGAAGACTGATTGTAAAAACTAACATTGCCTCCTGTTACAGGAGTTTCAAATTTTCTACAAGCGTTACCCATTCCCTTTATTGAACCTACAAATTGCCAATACACTTCAGGGTTATAAGGATTTCCAAAATTTAAGCAGTTAGTAACTGCACTTGGCTCACCACCACTGCAAACGATATTTCTCGCTGCTTCAGAAACTGCAATGGCACAACCAATTTCAGGGTCTGCATTTACATAACGCGAATTGCAATCAACCTTCATTGCAAGAGCTTTATTCGTTCCTCTCACATTTACTATTGCAGCATCCGAAGGTTCATTCGTACTCATATTAATAGTACCTACCATTGAGTCGTATTGATTGTAAACCCATTTTTTAGAACAAATATTAGGATTAGTTAAAAGAGCAGTTGCAACTTTTTTATAATCTTTTGGTTCTTCAATATTATCGATGTTGAACTTTTTTGCTTCAGCATAATATGCGGGCTCTTTATAATCTCTTTTGTAGATTGGAGCACCTCCGCCTAATACCAATGATTCAGCGGGAACATCAGCAACAAGTTCTTGGTGCATATAATATTTTAATCTATCTCCTTTTGTTACTTCTGCTATTTGCACGCAATTCAAATCCCACTTTTCAAAAACTGCTTCTATTTCTTTTTCTCTTCCTTTCTTCACAACCACCAACATTCTTTCTTGAGATTCGCTCAATAAAATTTCCCAATCTTTCATATTAGCTTGTCGCGTAGGAACTTTATCTAACCACACATTCATTCCATGTTTTCCTTTCGCGCTCATTTCAGACGTAGAGCAAGTTATTCCTGCTGCTCCCATATCTTGCATTCCAACTACAGCTCCTGTTTGAATTACTTCTAATGTTGCTTCCAATAAAAGTTTTTCTTGAAAAGGGTCTCCAACTTGTACTGCTGGTAAATCTTTAGCTGAATCTTCTGTGATATCTTTTGATGCAAAAGCAGCACCGTGAATTCCATCTTTACCAGTTGCAGAACCAACAATAAAAACCGGATTTCCTTCGCCTTCCGAAATTGCACTTACTGTTTCTCCTGCCTTTACAATACCAACACTCATTGCATTTACTAGTGGATTTGTATTATAGCATTCATCAAAAAACACCTCACCGCCAACAGTTGGAATTCCAAATGCATTGCCATAATCTCCAATTCCTTTTACAACACCTTTAATTAACCATTTTGTTTTGTCGAGTTTTAAATCTCCAAAACGCAATGAATTTAATTGAGCAATAGGTCGAGCGCCCATTGTAAAAATATCTCTATTTATTCCACCAACTCCTGTTGCAGCTCCCTGGTATGGCTCAAGTGCAGAAGGGTGATTGTGCGATTCAATTTTAAAAGCACATCCCAATCCATCGCCAATATCAATTAATCCAGCGTTTTCTTCTCCAGCTTTTGCAAGCATATGCGGTCCATCTTTGGGCAAAGTTTTTAGCCAAGTAATGGAGTTTTTATAAGAGCAGTGTTCACTCCACATAACAGAATAAATACTTAACTCCGTAAAGTTTGGAGTGCGACCTAATATCTCTTTTATTTTATCAAATTCTTCGGGGAGTAGTCCCAGTTTTTTTGCTGTTTCTACTGTTGTTATTTGCTCTTGTGTAGTTTCGGACATGTTTGGTTTTGCTTTAAAAGGAGCACAAAGTTAAATATATAGCTTTTTACACTGAATTTATTTTTCAACAGAGTTTGTATTTATCTTTGAAAAAATGCTTTTCGAAATTATATTTTCTCTTGCGTTTCTCGCAATCCTTATTTTTCTTATTCGAAAAATGAAGCTATTTACTATTGAAGGATTGTCGAAGAAACTCATTACAATTATATTTCTTATTAAAGTTGTTTGTGGAGTTGGGCTTTGGGCGCTTTATACTTTTTATTATACAGATAGAGCCACTGCTGATATTTATAAATATTTTGATGATAGTAAAGTGATTTATGCCGCTATTCATCAAAAACCAATGGATTATTTCCAAATGGTTACAGGATTATTTTCGGATAAAAATTATTTTCAAGAACATTATTTTTCCCACACAAATAATTGGACAAGAGATAGCGATCAATTTTTTGGAGAAAATCAGCTAATCATTCGCCTAAATGCAATTATTCAACTTTTTTCTATGGGCATTTATCATGTTCATATGATGGTGTTTTGCATTTTATCACTGATAGGACAGATATTTATTTTTAAACTATTTTATCCTTCTGTTAAAAAAATCAAAAATCTTTTGATAGCATTTGTTTTTCTTTTTCCTTCTGTTTTGTTCTGGAATTCTGGAGTTTTAAAAGAGCC
>CAYPEC010000146.1:0-2775 GCA_964409625.1 uncultured Bacteroidia bacterium
GGTACACAGCCATAATAAAATGGCACACTTTTAGTTTTATATCACACAGTTCAATTATTGTTTAACAATTTAAAATTAAAAACTATGACAAGTACAGCAGAAAACAGCTTCGGAGCAAGGCTCCGCAGAGCTCAAGACCTGTTAAGCTTCATTCAGGGGTTTACAGGTTACAGTCCACCAAGAACGCAAGAATCCGTAATCGGTTTCTCCGCGCTCATCACAAGTATAATTGCCGCCAATGCCAGCGAAAGCAGCACACAGCAATTATTCAAATCAGCAGTTGATGCACGGCAGGCAGCTTTCAAAACCTCGCCTACATCTGTAGAAAAAATTCTTTCTCCTATTATCGGAGCAGTAGAATCACAGTATGGTAAAAAATCTACAGAGGCAGTAGCAATCCGTGCCATCATCAAAAAAATGAGAGCAACAAAACTGATTAAGCCAACTGTTGACCCTAACACGCCAACTGAAACAAAAACAATCTCCCAGTCCGAGCGTTCTTATGGTTCAATGACTCAGTTTTTCAACGACATCATTAACACGCTCACTCAGTTCACTGGCTATAATCCTACAAACAATGCTATCAAAATAGCAACCTTGCAGGCAACAGCCACAACGCTCACAACGCTGAACAATACAGTAGCGCAAAAAATACAGGCACTGTCAACAGTTCGTGCAACAAGACTTTCACAGTACACAGATTTAAAAGACCGTGTACAACGAATCAAGTCTTATGTAAAAGCGCAATACGGAATTAATTCCAATGAGTACAAACTCATAAAAGGAATTAAAATCTGATGAGCAAAAAAACCAAACCATGCTTTTCAAGGGTAAGCATATAATTTAGCAGAACAATAACCCCACTGCAAATTAGCTTACCCTTTTTCTTTCCCTCTATTTTCATAAATTCGTATCAATTCCTTATTCGCACCAAAAAATATTTATTACTTTGCATCAAATAAAAAATACACTTAGCGTCTTTGCGCCTTAACGGTAAAAAATGAATTTAAAACCAAATAAAAAAATATATTTTGCTTCCGATTTTCATTTGGGAGTTCCTGATTATGAAAGCAGCATAGTTCGCGAAAAGCTTATTGTTAAATGGCTGGATGAAATTAAACAAGATGCTGAAGAAGTTTTTTTGATGGGCGATTTATTTGATTTTTGGTTTGAATATAAAACAGCTGTTCCAAAAGGATTTGTTCGTCTTCAAGGAAAAATAGCTGAGCTGACGGATAGTGGAATTCCTGTTCATGTTTTCACTGGTAATCATGATATGTGGATGTTTGATTATCTGCCAAAAGAAATCGGAATTAAACTTTACCGAAAAGAAATTACACGAGAATTTAACGGAAAGAAATTTTTTCTTGGTCATGGCGATGGTTTAGGTCCTGGCGACCATGGATATAAGTTTATTAAAAAAGTGTTTGCTAATCCTGTTTGTCAATGGTTGTTTGCTCGTATTCATCCGAACTTAGGAATTTCAATTGCAAATTATTGGTCAGGAAAAAGCAGAATAGCAAACAAAGAAGTGGATGAAAAATTTCATGGGGAAGAAAATGAATGGCTTGTAATTCATAGCAAAGAAATTTTACAAAAAGAACATTTCGATTATTTTATTTTTGGTCATAGACATCTTCCATTGGATATTAAACTCAACGAAAAAAGTCGCTACATCAATCTAGGGGAATGGGTACACTTTAACTCCTATGCGGTTTTTGACGGAAATAATTTAGAGTTGAAGTATTATAAACATACCCCTTAATCCCCTTTCAAAAGGGGAAATTTAGAATAGCTTTGCAGCTAATTCAATCAATCGGTTAGAATAACCAATTTCATTATCGTACCAGCCAATTACTTTTACCATATTTCCTACGATAGAAGTAAACTCAGCATCATAAACACATGAGTGTGGATTACCAACAATATCAACTGAAACAATTGGGTCTTCGGTATATTCCATAATTCCTTTCAAAGAATTCTCAGCAGCTTTTTTAAATGCAGCATTTATTTCTTCAACACTTGCATGCTTTTCCAACACACAAGTAATATCGGTTAAAGAGCCATCAGGTACTGGTACTCGCATACCACATCCTCCAATTTTACCTTCCAACTCAGGAAAAATTTTGGTAATTGCTTTTGCTGCACCTGTTGAAGTAGGAACGATAGAAAGTGCTGCTGCTCTTGCTCTGCGCAAATCTTTATGAGGTGCATCATGTAATCTTTGGTCGCCTGTGTAGGAGTGAACTGTAGTAATGTATGCATCTTCAATTCCCCAATTTTCTTCCAATACTTTAATCATAGGAGCAGCACAATTGGTAGTACACGAAGCGTTTGAAATAATCACATCATCTTTAGAAATCATGTTATCATTCACTCCGAGAACAATTGTTTTTATATCATTTGAATTTGCCGGAGCAGAAAGTAAAACCTTTTTTGCACCTGCTAACAAATGCTTTCCAGCACTTTCTTTATCCAGAAAATATCCGGTAGATTCTATTACTAAATCAATATCTAATTTTTTCCAAGGAAGATTTGAAGGGTCTTTTTCAGAAGAAATTAAAATTTGCTTTCCATCAATGATGATAGCATTTTCAGAATGAGAAACTGTCCCTTTGTAAATGCCATGAACCGAATCGTATTTAAAAAGATGAGCAAGTGTTTTGCTATCGGTCAAATCATTTATTGCAATAACTTCAAAATTATTTTTTTGAAGCATTGTTCTTAATGCCATTCTTCCTATTCTTCCGAAACCATTAATTGCAACTTTGATTT
>CAYPEC010000147.1:0-2757 GCA_964409625.1 uncultured Bacteroidia bacterium
TTTTTGTATATTCGTTGTCATAACAAACAATCATCCTATGAAAAAATATTTTTCTCTACTTATTTCTTTTTCATTTCTATTCGCAAATGCTCAAACTAAAAAAGAAGTTTTACCTGTTGGTACAAATGGAAAAGAAAGAGTGTCGCATATTGAAAAAGCAAAAATATCTCTTGTATCAAATGTGAAATTTCGTTCGGTTGGACCAACGGTGATGAGCGGAAGAGTTGTAGATATTGATGTAAATCCAAACGACCCAACTGAGTTTTATGTGGCTTATGCTTCAGGCGGAGTATGGAAAACAGAAAATAACGGAATGTCATTTACTCCAGTTTTTGATAATGCACCAATGGTAAACATTGGAGATATTTTAGTGGAATGGAGCAACAACGAAACCATTTGGGTTGGAACAGGAGAATGCAATTCAAGCCGTTCTTCGTATGCAGGAATTGGTATTTTTAAAAGTTCTGACAAAGGAAAAACATGGAGCTATAAAGGTTTAGAAGAAACACATCATATCGGAAAAATAATCATAAACCCTGCTAACCCAAATACCGTATGGGTTGCATCAATTGGTCATTTGTTTACTCCAAATAAAGAAAGAGGTATTTTCAAATCAACTGATGGAGGAAATACTTGGAAACAAACTTTATTTATTGATGATAATACAGGAGTGATTGATTTGGTGAGCGACCCAAGCAATCCAAATACTTTATATGCTGCTTCATGGCACAGAGAGCGCAGAGCATGGAACTTTGTAGAAAGCGGAAAGACTTCAAACATATATAAAAGTGTAGATGGCGGTGAAACATGGAAAATTATTTCAACTGCTGAAAGTGGCTTTCCACAAGGAGATGGCAATGGTAGAATTGGATTAGCTGTTTATCCAAAAAATCCAAATATTGTTTATGCAATACTTGATAATCAAGCACGAAAAGCAAAAGAAAATAAAGAAGAAGACAAAGATGCTTTGAAGAAAGATGCTTTTAAAACTATGAGCAAGGAAGCATTTTTAAAATTAGATGACAAACAACTGAATTCATTCTTAGATGAAAATGATTTTCCTAAAAAGCATACTGCTCAAAGTGTGAAAGAGCTTGTTAAAACTGATAAAATTCAACCTAAAGCATTAGCCGAATATCTTGAAGATGCAAACTCCATGTTATTTGACACAGATGTAATTGGTGCAGAAGTCTATCGTTCGGATGATGCAGGAAAGACTTGGAAGAAAACACATGATTACACACTTGATGGATTAGTAAATACTTACGGATATTATTTTGGATTTATAAAAGTATCACCTGTAAATGCCGATAAAATCTACATTGCAGGAGTTCCGATTATTACTTCTAACGATGGAGGAAAAACTTTTAAAGCAATAGAAGGCGACAATACACATGGCGACCATCACTCTTTATGGATTGACCCAAACAAACCCGAACACTTGATTAATGGTAATGATGGAGGATTAAATATTTCTTACGATGATGGCAAAACATGGATGAAATGCAACTCTCCGGCTGTTGGACAATTTTATTCTGTGAATGTAGATATGGAAACTCCTTACAATGTGTATGGTGGATTGCAGGACAATGGCGTGTGGACAGGACCAAGCACAAATTCGGAAAATAGCTACTGGCATCAAAGCGGACAGTATCCTTTCAAATCAATTATGGGAGGCGATGGAATGCAGGTGGCTGTTGATACTCGCGATAATGAAACAGTATACACAGGTTTTCAATTCGGAAATTATTCGCGTGTAAATAAAAACACGGGTGATGAAAAATATATTACTCCATCACACGAGCTTGGCGAAAGACCTTTGCGCTGGAACTGGCAAAGCCCTATTCAGATTTCAAAACACAATGCAGACATCATTTATTTTGGTGCAAATAAATTATTCCGTTCGTTTAATAAAGGAGATAGTTTTACAGCAATCTCTGGAGACCTTACCAAAGGAGGAATTAAAGGCGATGTAGCTTACGGAACAATTACTACCATTGATGAATCTCCACTTAAATTTGGAATGATTTACGCTGGAACTGATGATGGATTGATACATCTTACAAGAGACAATGGCAGTACATGGACAAAAATTTCAGATAAGTTGCCACAAAACTTTTGGGTGCGAAAAGTAATTGCTTCGGCTTATAACGAAGGGACTGTGTATGCAATTTTAAACGGACACACTTGGGATAATTTTACTCCTTACCTATTTGTATCGAATAATTTTGGAGCAACATGGCAACGCTTGGGTGCCGATTTACCAATGTTCTCAATCAATGTAATCAAAGAAGACACTAAGAATGCAAACATCTTATATATAGGAACAGATAATGGAGTTTATGTTTCGTTAGATAAAGGAAAAACATTTATGCCTATGACAAATGGATTGCCACCTGTGGCAGTTCATGATTTGGTGGTTCATCCAAGAGATAATGATTTGGTGGTGGGTACACATGGTCGTTCTATTTACATTGCCAATGTGAGTTATCTGCAACAATTAAATGATACACTTCTTGCAAAAGATATTTATGCTTTTGATATAAAAGCTCCACAGTATGGCTCTTGGTGGGGAAGAATGTATAGTAAGTGGGATGAAGCTTCTGAACCAAAAACAAGTTTTACTTATTACACTAAAAATGCAGGCAATACAACCATCCGTATTAAAACCGAAAACGGAATGTTGTTAAGAGAAATGAAAGATACTGCCGAAGCAGGATTAAATTATTTTAATTACGACCTTGCTATTGACAGCAC
>CAYPEC010000148.1:0-2733 GCA_964409625.1 uncultured Bacteroidia bacterium
AAAATCCTTGAGCAAATTGTCAATTTTCTTGTTCTCTGGAACAAAAAATGGTTCTCGTAGCAACGTTTTCCAGTCGAAGTCTTCCTTATTAATATACGGAAGCAAATCTTTCACAAACAAAACGCCTTCTATCTGATCAATATTATCCCGATAAACAGGAATTCTCGAAAATCCATTTTCTACTATTTTAGGGTAGATTATTGCAAATGAATCTTCAATTTCTAAGGCGAAAATATCCATCCTAGGACTCATTACTTGCTTGGCGTCTGTATTTCCGAAACTTACTATTCCTTCTAATATTTTTTGCTCTTCTGTAGACGTTTCTTCTGTATCAGTAAGTTCCAAAGCTTGTGATAATTGATCAACGGAGAAATTTGTTTTTTGTTTCCCTAATTTATTATGCAAGTAAATGGTGACTTTTCGCATTGGCAAACTTATTGGCGAAAGCAGTTTATCAAGTATAAATACGGGATAAGCAACCCATTTGGCAAACTTAATGTTGTTTTTGCTAGCATATACTTTTGGCAAAACTTCGCCAAACAGTAAGATTAAAAAAGTGACTACAATTACTTTTAAAATAAATTCAAAAATAGCCGAATTAATAGCTGAAAATAAATTGTGTCCTACATAAGAAAACAAAATAACTACTCCAATATTGATAAAATTGTTGGCAATAAGAAGAGTAGCCTGTAATTTTTTTGGTTTTTCTAAAAGATTAGAAATAATTTTTCCTTTAGAAGGCTGCTCCAGAACGGCATCATCAATATCTTTTTGCGATACCGAAAAAAGTGCCACTTCAGCTCCTGAAACTAATGCTGAACATAAAAGCAACACAAATAGTGCTAAAAACCCAAATACTAAATTAGTATCGATACTGTATTGAAGAAATAAACTGGGCTCCGGGTCCAAATTGATTTAGATTTGTTAAACTATTAAAACGGCAAATCATTTATGGGTAAAATATCGTTTTCTGGTTCAAAGTTAGCGCTTTTTGTCGGATCGATAGATTTATTTTCTTTACTGCCTTCGATTTCCTTCTTGGTTGTAAGAAAAGTAAAATCTATGGCTTGAATTTCGGTGATGTACTTTGTTGAACCGTCTTCGGCCTGCCATTGACGTGATTTTATGCGACCTTCAACATAAATTTTGTCTCCTTTTGACAAATATTTTTCGCATAATTCAGCTGCTTTATTTCTCACTACAATATTGTGCCACTCTGTAGAAGTTATTTTTTCACCAGTTTCCTTATTAATATAAGTCTCGTTTGTTGCCAAGGGAAATTTTCCAATGCAAGAATCACTTTTGAAATAGTGCATCTTGACATTGTCGCCCAAATGGCCAATTAACATTACTTTATTTAAGGTCGAATTCATTTACTGTTTTTCTATTTTCAAATGTAGTAAATTTTGAGTTAGCTCAAAAAATCCTTTTCAATAAAATTATGAATCACGATAGGGAAAGGAAAAGTTTTCAACGATGCAGAATCAATGCTGTTTACAACTACTCCTTTTACTTTTACTTTCCAAAACTTGATATGCAAATGTTGATGCGACAATTTATGAACGATACTTTCAGTGTTGTATTCAAATATACTTTTAATTTTATTTTCTTCGAAAAAATTAGATTTAATTTGCTCTGCAACACAATCAAAATCTTCTACTTTCTCGGTTTCAATCAATGGAAATTCGTAGAGATTATGCCAAATTCCTTTTGCTGTACGCTTTTGTATTATCGTGTTTTCATTTTCATCCGAAACTACCAAATAATTAAAAAACCGATTTCTGACTTTCAACTTTTTAGATTTAATGGGTAATTGATTCACTTTATTTTTTTGCAAAGCAGCGCAACTTTCGTTGAAAACACAAACTCCACAATTGGGACTTTTAGGTACACATTGCAAAGCACCAAACTCCATAATGGCTTGGTTAAACAAAGCAGGGTTGTCTTTTGGCATCAATTCATAGGCCAAAGCGGCAAACTCTTTTTTGGCGGAAGCCGAAGCAATATCTGTTTCTATATCAAAATACCGCGACAAAAGCCGGAAAACATTTCCGTCAACAACTGGGACAGCTTCATTGTATGAAAAAGAAGCGATTGCTGCCGCCGTATATTCTCCAACACCTTTTAGTTTCAGCAAGTCATTATAATTGTCAGGGAATTCTCCGTTTAATTCTGTTGCCACAAATTGTGCGGTTTTATGCAAATTTCGAGCACGAGAATAATAACCCAACCCTTGCCATAGTTTCAAAACCTGTTCCTCATTGGCTGCAGCCAAATCAAAAACTGTCGGAAAAGCCGTTGTAAAAGACTGGAAATACGGCGCTCCTTGCGCTACTCTTGTCTGCTGAAGCATTATTTCTGAAAGCCAAATTAAATAAGGATTGTCAGTTTTTCGCCATGGCAAATCGCGTTTATTTTCTATATACCAACTTATCAATACGTTGTGAAAATTCATCATTAAATTTTAGTTAGCAAAAGTAAAAGTTTATGTTGTTAAATTTTAATGAATTAGCTTGAATAATTGTTTTTTTAATTCTTATATTTGCAGACCTCAAAAAATTAGTACACATTTATAAATTACGAATAAAATGACAAAAGCAGATATCGTATCAAAAATCTCAGAGAGATTAGGTTTAGAAAAGGGAGATGTTCAGGCAACAATAGAGACCTTTATGACAGAAGTAAAAAATTCATTAGAAACTGGTGACAATGTTTATTTAAGAGGTTTTGGAA
>CAYPEC010000149.1:0-2728 GCA_964409625.1 uncultured Bacteroidia bacterium
GCCATTGGCTGAGCTTTCGCGATAAATTTTTCTTTTAAACTATCCATATCTCTATATTTATTTTGCGTACTTAAATTTATTACCAATATATTTTGCTTGGTCGCCAAGTTGTTCTTCTATTCTTAATAACTGATTATATTTTGCAATCCTATCTGAACGAGATGCAGAACCTGTTTTAATTTGCCCACAACTCAAAGCTACCGATAAATCTGCAATAGTTGTATCTTCTGTTTCCCCTGAACGATGACTCATAACAGAAGTATATGAATGAGTATGCGCTAAGCTCACCGCATTTATTGTTTCTGTTAAAGTTCCTATTTGATTTACTTTTACCAAAATTGAATTTGCAATGTTCTTATCAATTCCTTCCTGTAAGCGGTTTACATTGGTAACAAACAAATCATCTCCAACTAACTGTACATCCTTTCCAATTGTTTTTGTAAGTAATTTCCATCCATCCCAATCATCTTCTGCAAGTCCATCTTCAATTGAAATAATAGGATATTGCTTTGCCCAATCTTTCCAAAAATCAACCATTTCAGACGATTTTAATTTCTCTCCTGTTGATTTTTTAAAATGATACACTTTCTCTTTAGCATCGTAAAACTCTGATGCAGCAGCATCCATAGCAATATAAATATCTTTCCCTGGTTTGTATTTTGCAGTTTCGATTGCTTTTAAAACAATCTCAATGGCTTCTTTGTTCGATTTTATATTTGGAGCAAATCCACCTTCATCTCCTACATTAGTTGAATAACCTTTATCTTTCAATACTTTTTTAAGATGGTGAAACACTTCTGTTCCCATTCTCAATGCTTCTGAAAAAGAAGTTGCGCCAACAGGCATAACCATAAATTCCTGAAAGTCGATACTGTTATCAGCGTGCGAACCTCCGTTCAAAATATTCATCATCGGTATCGGAAGAATATTTGCATTCACTCCTCCCACATAACGATATAAAGGCAAACGAGAATCTTCTGCTGCAGCTTTTGCTACTGCAAGTGAAATTCCTAAAATTGCATTTGCACCCAATTGTGCTTTATTATCAGTGCCATCCAAAGCAATCATTTTGGCATCAATTGCATTTTGATCGTACACATACATTCCTACTAAATCATCCTTGAGTACTGTATTCACATTGTTTACGGCTTTCAAAACACTTTTGCCAAGATAATATCCTTTATCATTATCTCTCAATTCAACTGCTTCATGTGTTCCAGTAGAAGCTCCAGAAGGCACAGCTGCTCTGCCTAAAACTCCATTATCTAAAATTACATCTACTTCAACTGTTGGATTTCCTCTGGAATCTAAGATTTGTCGTGCTTGTATATTTGCTATAAATGCCATAAAGTGTATTGTATAAATTAACCTCTCAAAAGTAAAAATTAATTAATTGAAAAAGAATAGAACGAAATAATTTTTATTTAAGACAAGAAAAAATACTTAATACTTTTTGTTCATTTCAATTTTTTCCTAATTTTACCCTCTAAATTAAGTACTTAAGCATATGAAAAAGTTTTTACTTCTATCAGCATTTTTATTGTCATTCGCTAAAACCTCAGCCCAAGATTTTTTGGGATATTCAGGTGGTAACTATTCGGGTGTATTGGGAATTGACCTACAACCAGCATCAATTGCCGATAGTAGATTTATGATTGATATGAATTTAGTTGGCGCAAGCGCTATGTTTAACAACAATTATTTAGGACTAAAAAAAGAATTTTTTAACACAAATGGAGCGGCTGATGATAACGATTTTGGGAATAAATATCTTTATGAAAATCTTAACGGACAATCTAAATCAGTAATCTTTAGGAACAATATCTACCTACCATCTTTCATAAATACAATAGATGAAAAATCCGCTTGGGCTTTTACATGGAGAGTTAGAACATACCTGAATGTTGATGGTATTGAGGAACCTTTAGCACATCTTATCTACAAAGAATTAAAAGACCCTGCATTGTGGTACACCGAAATTACCAATGCGCATGCTTCTGTTCAATCCATGTCATGGGCTGAATATGGCTTTTCGTATGCACGAGTTATTAAAAGCGAAGGCAAACATTTTTTTAAAGTTGGAGGGAGATTAAAGCTTTTACAAGGGCTTCAAGCTGCTTATGCATTTGTGGATGACTTGAAATATAAGTTTGACACTGATGATACTCTATCATTGTTTCAATCAAAAGTAGATTATGGACACTCTGATAATTTTGAATTTGACAACAACGCCATCAAATATAAATTTACTTCCAGACCGGGCTTTGGATTTGATATAGGCGGAGTTTATGAGTACAGACCAGATTTTGAAAGTTTCAAATACGAAATGGATGGGGCAAAAGGGTTATGGAAAAGAGATGAAAATAAATATTTGTTACGAGTTGGATTTTCAGCAATTGATATTGGGGGTATACGATTCAAAAAAGGTCAGTATAGTAATAACTTCAATGCAAATACATCTGATTGGTTTATCAATGATTTAAAGTTCGGTACAGTTCGATCTTTTGACGATACTATTAACGGTCGCTTTGTTGTAGATAATTCAGAAAAATATTTCAAAATGAATTTGCCTTCTGCATTAAGTGCTCAGATAGATTACAATCTTGGAAAAGGATTTTTTCTGAATCTAACTCCCTACTATGCTTTCAGATTTAATAAAGACCGAAACAAAGTTCATGATGTTTCAACAATAAGCTTTACTCCAAGATTTGAAATGAAGCACATTGGA
>CAYPEC010000150.1:0-2664 GCA_964409625.1 uncultured Bacteroidia bacterium
CATTTATAGTTGCAATCTCAAAATAACAAGTAGCATTGCGAGGGTTGATTTGAATGCATTGCTCAAACATACTTTCTGCTAAATCATAATTGTTCAGCATTTTCTCTTTTGATGCATTGTAGAATAAAAAAGTAAAGTCTTTCCATTGCTTTTCTGTCAGCTGATTTTCTCCGCTAGCAACTTCTTTCTTTTCTTTTGATACAATTTTTTCTTTTGGCTTACACGATACAATTAAGACCGATAGAAGTAAAAGGATGTAGGAATATTTTTTCAAAAAATTTATTTTATAGTGTTATAATCTCCAATGCTCAAATCATTTGATTTTCCTTTATATACAACATAATTTCCGAGCATAGAGTTCGAAATGGTTGCGTCTTTTATTTTAGTATTTGTTTGAATAATAGAATTTGTAATGGTTGAGTTTTCAATAATTGTATTTTCTCCAATTGAAGCGTGTGGGCCAACGGAAGAATTAATTAATTGAACTCCCTCGCCAATGAAACAAGGTTCTATGATTTTAGAATTTTGATTTGTAAATGTTGTTTGGCGAATATCGTTTTTATTAAATTCCAAAATACGTTGGTTGGTATAAACAGTAGCATCTTTATTGCCACAATCGAGCCACTCTGTTACTTTCCCGGGAGCAAATTTTGTCCCCTTTAACTTCATATTCTCAAGTGCGTTGGTAAGTTGATATTCGCCTTTTTCTTTGATGTCATTATCTAACAAATACTGCATTTCTTTTCTCAAATATTCTCCATCATTGAAATAATAAATTCCAATGATAGCAAGATCTGAAACAAATTCCTGAGGCTTTTCTACAAAGTCAGTAATATAACCTTCTGCATTTAATTTTACCACTCCAAATGGTTTTGGGTCATCCACCTTTTGTACCCAAATAATTCCTTCTTTAGAAGAATCTAATTTAAAATCTGCTTTGAAAAGCGTATCCGCAAAGGCAACCACAACTTTTCCTTTCAAACATTCTTTTGCGCATAAAATAGCATGTGCAGTTCCAAGTGCTTCATCTTGATAAAATATTCTTCCTTTTGCGCCAAGTTTTTCAGCAACCGTAATCAAATTATCTTCTGCCTCTTTTCCAAATCTGCCAACAACAAAAGCAATTTCATCCACCTTCTCATCACAAACTTTTGTGATATCTTCCACTATTCTTTGAACCATTGGTTTTCCAGCAATTGGAATTAATGGTTTTGGTGTTGTAAGTGTGTGTGGGCGCATTCTCTTGCCCATGCCCGCCATTGGAATAATTATTTTCATACTCAACTATTTTTTTCCGGTGCTACCAAATCCTCCTGCACCTCTTTCAGTTTCTATTAATTCATTTACTTCTATCCATTCCGCTTGTTCGTGCTTTGCAATCACCATTTGTGCAACTCGCTCACCATCATTAATTACAAATGTTTCGTTCGAAAGATTCACAAGAATTACTTTTATCTCGCCTCTATAATCTGCATCAATGGTGCCTGGAGAGTTAAGCACAGCAATTCCATTTTTAAATGCTAAACCGCTTCTTGGACGAATTTGTGCTTCAAATCCTATTGGCAGTTCCATAAATAATCCTGTTGGAACAAGTGTTCTTTCCAAAGATTTTAATGTGATTGGGGCATCTGTATTTGCTCTCAAATCTACACCAGCAGAAGCATTTGTGGCATATTGAGGCAAAGCGTGTTTCGATTTATTTATAATTTTTATCTGCATTTTATAAAATTCCTTTTCTAATTTTTTTCAGTTCACTTTTTTCAAAATAAAATACAATGGCAACAAAAAGTAATAACACTGCATTTTTCAAAATCATATCCGTTACAATGTTTTCAATATGTATATTTCCTACTAAAAGATACAAAAGTAAGGATAAAGTAAGGTAAGCCAAAATGCGTTTTAAATCATAATTAACAGGGTAATGTTTATTCCCCAAAACATACGAAGATATTGCCATTGCAGCATAACAAATTAAAGTCGTCCACGCAGAACCCATATACCCAATTTTAGGAATAAGAATAATATTTAAGACAATTGTAATAATTGCCCCGAATAGCGTAAGATAAGCGCCATACTTGGTTTGTCCGCTTAGTTTATACCAAAAAGATTGCACAAAATAAATCCCTAAAAACAGATTGGCTAATAATAAGATTGGAACAACTTTTATCCCGCTTCTATAATCTTCATCGCCTGCAAAATACTGTATCCAACGCATATTCATCATTGTGCCTAAAAAAATAATAGCACATATTACTACGAAAAATTTAGTGATGGTTGCATACAATTGTTTGAAATTTGATTCTTTCGAATGTGAAAATAAAAAAGGTTCTGCGGCATAACGAAAAGTGGTAACAAACAAAGTCATAATGATAGAAACTTTGTAGCAGGCACCATAGATTCCTGTTTGCGACATGGCAACATCTGAAGGAAGAAAATAAGGAAGAATAACCCTGTCTAATGTTTCATTTATCATTCCCGCAAGACCGGCAAATAGTAGTGGAATAGAGTACTTCATCATATCTTTCCATAACGAGAAAACAAACAAAATTTTAGTAGAGAAAATTTCTTTGGCAAGCATCAATAGGGTTAAAATACTTGCAATTAAATTAGAAATAAAAATATATCCAATTCCAATTGATGGGTTGTAAACGGTATCTACAAATG
>CAYPEC010000151.1:0-2654 GCA_964409625.1 uncultured Bacteroidia bacterium
TGAAACTCCATAGGTCCCACTTCAATAGTTTCCATTTTTTGAATGGGGAAGTATAAAATCACAGCTTTTTTAACCCATTCATTTACTATCCATTTGTCGCCATTAGGTTCGGCTACTCGAAGTTTTCCTTTGTCAAGCAATTCAATGACTTCACGAATTGTTTGTTGAACATTGCTTTCCTTAAGCAATTCTCGGTTATCCCAAACTTTTTCTATTAATTCTTTCATATTTCTTTGCAAATATAAGTTTTCATAGTTTACATATAACTATTTGTTAATTTTGCGACATGGCGAGAGTGATGGCTATTGATTATGGTACTAAGCGTGTTGGAATAGCTGTTACTGACCCTTTACAGATTATTGCAAATGGATTAACCACTGTTCATTCAAAAGAGGTGATAGATTTTTTAAAAAAATATTTTACGAACGAAGTGGTGGAATGTGTTGTGGTAGGTGAGCCGAAGCAAATGGATAATACAGCATCGGATGTAACTGTTCATGTAGAGCAGTTTGTGAAAGAGTTGAAAAAGAATTTTCCGCTGATGCCAATAGAACGAGTGGATGAACGCTTTACTTCACGCATGGCTTTGAGAGCGATGATAGATGGAGGCGTAAAGAAAAAAGATAGACAAAACAAAGAAACGGTTGATATGGTAAGTGCTACGATTATTTTGCAATCGTTTATGGAAATGAAAAATAATAAAATTTGATTTAGTTTATGATACTTCCTATTGTTGCATACGGAGACCCCATTTTAAAGAAAGTTGCAAAAGACATCACTAAGGATTATCCTGAGTTGGATAAACTACTTGTGAATATGTTTGAAACTATGTATAACGCAAATGGAGTTGGCTTAGCAGCTCCGCAGGTTGGAAAATCTATTCGTTTATTTATTGTAGATGCTTCTCCATTTGCAGATGAAGAAGAAAATCAGCACTTGAAAGATTTTAAAAAGATTTTTATTAATGCTGAAATTATTGAAGAAGAAGGGGAGGAGTGGCCTTTTAATGAAGGTTGTTTAAGTATTCCTAAGATTAGAGAAGATGTGTTGCGTTTGCCTAAAATCAGAATTAAATATCAAGATGAGAATTTCAAAAAACACGATGAAGAATTTGATGGAATGGTTGCCCGTGTTATTCAGCATGAGTATGACCACACCGAAGGGGTTCTTTTTATTGACCATATAAATCCTTTAAGAAAAAGACTCTTAAAAGCAAAGCTTACGGATATAACCAAAGGAAATATATCAGTAGATTACAAAATGAAATTTCCATTAAGAAAATAATAAGCTATTATGAAAATGAAATACCTTTTAATGTCAGCATTACTACTTTCGGTAGTTCTAATTTCTTGTGATACTAAAAAAGAAGAAGAGCATGAAGGCGCAGAAATGGAAAAGATGGATATGCCAGCTTACATAACACGAATAAAAGATGTGGAAACGCGAATGAGAGCATCTGAAACTTTAGATAAAAATATAGCAATTGAAGCAATAAATTTATACTCACAATTTGTAAGCAATTTTCCTGAAGATACTATATGCGCTGATTATTTATTTAAAGCAGGTGAAATTTCTACTTCTATTGGAAGCTATCAGCAAGCAATAAATTATTTTAAAGAGTTATTCGATAAGTATCCAAATTTTAAATATGTAACTGAATCGTTATATATGCAAGGATTTATTTACGATAGCTACATCAATGATGATGCAAAAGCAAAAGAGATATATCAACAATTAATTGCTAAATATCCTAAGCATACTCTTGCTGAAGATGCTAAAGCAGCGATTAATAACTTAGGAAAAACCGATGAGGAGTTGATTAGAGAGTTTCAGAAAAAGAATGGTGAAAAAGTAAATTAAGCAGCAAACTCTTGTTCCAAATATTCTTTTAATTCTTCTGGAGTTTTATTTTGATTCAGTTGCCCGTTTTTAGCAATTGATATTTCACCCGTTTGTTCTGATATGGCTATAACAGTAGCATCTGTTAATTCTGTAATTCCAATAGAAGCTCTGTGGCGCATACCTAAGTTAGCTGGAAAATCAGGATTTTCTGTTACAGGCATCACACATCTTGCAGCTAAAATTCTATTGTTCGAAATAATAATAGCTCCATCATGTAGAGGACTGTTTTTATAAAAAATACTTTCTAGCATTCGGCTCGAAATTTTAGCGTCTATTATATCTCCTGTGCTTGAATAAAAAGATAAATCAGAACTTTTGGGAAGAACGATAATAGCACCTGTTTTGCTTGCACTCATGTTTTTGCAAGCTTTCACAATTTGGTTTACATCCAATGAAGTACGTTTGCGTACATTGAATTTCAGAGAAAATATTTTTGAAAGCAATTTATTCTTTTCCAGAAAATCTCTTGAACCAATCATCAGCAGAAACTTTCTTATTTCCTGCTGAAAAACCACAATGAGCACAATTACACCCACATCAATAAATTTTCCGAGTATGGTGCTGAAAAGCTCCATGTTTAATGCTTTTACAATAACATAAAGCAGGTAAACAATTAAAATTCCAACAAAAATGTTGATGGCAGGAGTCCCTTTTAAAATGTAGTAAAGCTGAAACAGCAAAAATGCGAACAGGAAAATATCCAATACATCAATCCACCTGATATTTATAAAGCTTAGCACTTGCTGATAGTT
>CAYPEC010000152.1:0-2595 GCA_964409625.1 uncultured Bacteroidia bacterium
AATTACATTTCTGATTTAGAAGACAAATTATTTTAATTTACGGAGAATAAAAATGTTAATCCTAACTAGAAAAATAGGCGAAAGAATAATAATTAGAGAAAACATAATTATTGAAATTGTTTCAATTCAGCAAAATTGCGTTAAGTTCGGAATTGATGCCCCTAAAGAAATTGCGGTTGACCGTGAGGAAATTAGGTTCTTGAAAGAGCGTGAAAAACGCATTGCTGAAGAAGCAACTCGCAAAGCTGAAGAATCGGCAAGACTAGAAAAAGAACGCATTGAGAGTGAAGCATTTCAGCGTGAAGCTAAGATTAAAGCTGATGCAGAAGCTGCGGCTAAGTTAAATTATTTTTAGTCGCATCGCTGCGAAACTTTGCTGACAAGTTATCATTAACATTACATTTTTTAGCCACTTTTTGGAGCGTTTTGATTCTTTCATTCAGCACTTCCTATCTTTGATTATATTTTGTATATCCAAATTATTAGCAGTTGATATTATATATCTGTCAGATATACAGTGATTAATCACAGCAGCAGAAAACGCCTTTAGCTTTTCGTTATACTCCAGAACCGCAACCAACTCTTTGCAAATATCAGAATTTGCAACCATCAAATTAACATAATTTCTTATATGGGATTCTATTTCAGCTAACAGTTTAGCGTTGTCAGCTTGAAGTTTTTCAAATGCTTCCACAGTTAACATATAATCAAACCCAGCTAAATAGCCGTGTATTTCTTGTTGATTGTGCCTGTATTGTCGAAGTGCAGGGATTAAAACATCAGGTGTTTTCATACAACATAACCTCTCATTTCCCGCTTGAAAAATTTAATCTTTTAATAGCAAAAAAGTAATGTTAGAACATTTGAATTTGCTTTAAGTAATACCATTTTTTTCTTTTATAAATTGAATTTCAAATTGTTGCGGCTTTTTATGCGCATATTGGAAAGTTGGAAACTCACTCCAACGTTCTGACTTTCCGTCCAAAGAGCTTTTTATTTCATTAGCCAACGCTTCAGCAAACTTTACTGGAACTGCATTACCAACCATTTTATAACCAGCCGAAACATATTTATAAACAAAACGAAAGTTGTCAGGAAAAGTTTGTATGCGTGCACATTCTCTTATGGACAATCTTCTATATAAATGCTCTTTCCCAATGACAAAAATTCTCTCATCAGGCCCAACTAATTCCATAGAAGGTGCTTGTGGATGTATTGGGGCATGCCTAGCCCCAGCTTGAATTGTGAAAGACTGCTCATTCCAAGAGCGTACTCTATTCCTTGACATGAACATTGAGGAAAAGCCACCTGTCATGTATTCATGATTTTCAACTTTACATGCTTTTCCATTAGTATTATTTTTATCTATTGCAGGAATGGCTAAATCTTTTAAATCCCAAATTGAATCTTTTAAGGTAGCTTTTCCTTTAACAGCATCTGGAAATGAAAATTCAATATTAAGATCACTTCTAAAACCAATAAAAATGACCCTTTTACGATCTTGAGGAACTCCATAATCAGCAGCATTTAATAATTCAAAATATAAGTCATAACCAGAATCAACAAAAAGTTTTTTGATGTTATCCAGTGCTTTGCTATGCCTACTTGCTAGCATTCCAGAAACATTTTCTGCTAAAAAAAACTTAGGTTTTTTTGCTCTCAAAATTCTTATAAATTCATAAAAAAGTTGTCCTCTACCATCCTCAATTCCTCTTAAAGCTCCAGCTCCACTCCAACTTTGACATGGTGGGCCGCCAATTATCCCATCACAATCTGGAATATCTTCAGAAGGTATATCAACTATGCTTCTTTTGTCTAAATAACACTGATGATTGAAATCAAAAGTATCCCAAATATCTTTATCGTATTCATTAGCCCATACCATTTGAAAGCCTGCATTTTTAAAACCTAAATCCAAACCACCTGCACCAGAAAATAAACCTATAACTTTCATAAACAACTCCAAATTTGATTCATGGTTGAGAAATATACCCCTTTAAGTAGAAAATGGGCTTGGAAATAGCCCATCATATTTTCACCAAAAACCCTATATCCTGCATAGTTTCTAACACTTTTACGTTTTCTTCTCCCCACGCAATCAACATCGAACCACTCCCTGCTCCGTTCCCACCAGTTTTTCCAAGACCATCAACAAATTTAACGCGCCCTTTCATAAACAATATTGCATCAGCTTTGGCAACATAATCGTGAAACCAAGCGCAATCCGTTCTTGCAAAAACTAATGCAATTCCGTTTCTATGTTCGTGCATCTTCTTTAACCAACGAGGGGTAAATTGTCCGTATGGAGGGTTTAACCACACTCTACCTTCCCATTCATTTAGCAATCCATTATTTCTAAGGTGGTAGTGTTTTTTTGCAGGAATCCATTTTATTTTTTCTATTGGCTGACAGGGGTCTAAATCGAACTCAACCCCCATCCTTTCAAAAATCCATGATGGAGTGTACCAATCTACACTAATATTATTTTGACTTTCGTGAGCAAAACCTTCAGATGCCATATATCACCTCATTAATGAAATTTAGAATTCTTAATCTCCGCATACTTCCCATTTATATCAATAAAAATCTGCTTTG
>CAYPEC010000153.1:0-2589 GCA_964409625.1 uncultured Bacteroidia bacterium
CATGACTGTTAATCATGGGGTCGCTGGTTCGAGCCCAGCCCGGGGAGCAAAAGCCCAAACAGATATGTTTGGGCTTTTTTATTGGTCGCACATTTGGTAATCAAAGGAGATATAACCACAGGCATTGCACATACTCCAGTAGTGAATGCTCAGGTTAGCATCCTTGAACTTGCCGAAACGGTGAATACTGATGAAGAAGGGCATTATAGTTTTGGCGTAATACCTCACGGTAATTATACCCTTACTATAGTGCGCGATGGTTTTGCTCCTCAAACCATCCATCTGGAAGTTCCAACAGGAACTACCCTCACTCGCGACTTCGAGCTGTTAGCAGCGTAAGTTGGTTGTTAGTTGTTGGAAGAAAAAAAATCCCTCAAGCAGAAATGTGAGAGGGATTTTTTTATTTGGAATAAATTTCTTCTTAATCCCTTGTTTTTGCAGCGAAGTATCAAATTCATTTACGAAAAGAGACATGAGTAAATAAAAACTATTTAATTTAGCAAGGTGGCAAAAAGATATACCATACAAGATATGCAGCTATTAGCAGCTGACCATGGAGGTAAATGCCAGAGTAAAGAATATTGGGGCATGGATACCAAGTTGGCATGGATGTGCGACAAAGGACATACATGGGATGCTTTGCCAAGTGTTGTGAAGCAAGGAGGATGGTGCGAGCAGTGTAGGAAGCATAAGAGAAAGGAGCAGCAACTAGAAATAATTAATGCAATAGTTGCTAAGCGCGGATTCAAATGCTTGTCAACCGAGTATATCAACGATTATACTAAATTAAAATTTGAATGTGCTGAAGGACACAAGTGGATGGCAACCCCTAATAATATTAAGCATGGGAGCTGGTGCCGAAAGTGTGCAGATAAATTGAGTGGATTAAAAAAAAGAGATTCAATAGAAACATTTCATAAATTAGCAATAGAACGAGGAGGCAAATGTTTATCAACCCTATATAATGGCAGTCTTGCTAAATTAGAATTTGAATGTGCCGAAGGACATAGGTGGAAAACAATGGCAGTGAATATTAAAACAGAAAGATGGTGTCCAAAATGCTCTTATATAATTAGGCATAATAAACAAAGAGATTGTATTGAAACCTATCAAAAAATAGCCAAAGAAAGGGGAGGTAAATGTTTATCAATTGAGTATATTCAGAGCAAAGGAAAGTTGGAATTTGAATGTGCTGAAGGGCATAGGTGGAAAACAATGGCAATAAGTGTTAAGAGAGGAAGTTGGTGTCCTAAGTGTGGCTATAAATTGGGTGGGCTTAAACAAAGAGATGGTATTGAAACCTATCAAAAAATAGCCAAAGAAAGAGGAGGCAAATGCTTATCTGAAGAGTACATTAATTCTGATGTAAAACTACTCTTTCAATGCGCTGAAAAACATCAATGGGAAGCAAGCCCTTCTCATATAAAAAGAAAACGATGGTGTCCTCTTTGCGCTAACAAAACGAGAGGGCGAAAAAGAATAATCCAAGAGCCAAAAAGTTAATAGAAAATAAACATGGAAAAAACAGAAATATCCAATGAGCTATTTCCAAATTTGAGGCAACAAATTATTGAAGCGTACCACAGCGGAATGTATTACAATGCCATCATAAAGCAGTTTGAAATCCCTTATACCAAACTGCTTTCTATTCTGCGCGAAGAAGGACTGCTGAATGAATCGGGCAGAAAATCTTTGATTAAAAAAAACTTTCAGGAGCGAATGGCTACGATTTTAAAATTACATCAGCGAGGCAAAAATATGCTGAGCATAGCCAAATCTCTTGGAATAGACAATGGCTTGGTAACATACGCGTTAAAAAAAGCAGGAGTATATAAAAAGCAAAAATTTGTAGCCAATCGCTTGACTAAAGCCGAAAGAGAGATTCGCAATCAGCAAATTGTAGAAATGTATAAGCAAGGGACGAAGATTAAGGTTATTGCAAAATTATTTCAAAGAGGAACAACTGTAATTGTTGATATACTTCAGAAATCAGGGCTTCAAGCGAAAAAATATAGTCGATTAAATGAAGATGATTATCATGCAAGAACAAAAAAAATATGTGAACTGTATAGCAACGGAACTGCCATGAATGCCATTTCAAGAATGATTGGTATTTCGCAGCCCCGTGTTTCGCAAGTGCTCAAGCAAGCAGGGTTGCATAATAACAGAGAAATGCCAACAGGATATTTAACAAGACAAGAAAGGAAAAATCGGGATGAGCAGATATATGATTTGTACCGCAATGGCAAAACAATAGAGGAGATAGCCGCAGTCTTTAAAAGAGACAAAACTCAAATTTATCTGATATTAAAAAAAGCAGGACTGTCGCAGGCAGCAGTAATTTTAAATAAACAAAAACGCGAAGAGCATCATTTGCTTGTATGTAATTTATACAAGCAAGGATTGCGAATAACGGATATTGCAAAACAATTAAATGCCGCTAAATCAAGTGTTAGAGCTATTTTAAAGAGAGCGCAGTTAAGGTAATTATTTGTATGCAAACTGCATTCTTCTCTTTTTGGAATAAAATCTCCCTTAATCCCTTATTATTGCTTGACAAAAAGCCCTTTTCAACAAAATTGATAAAAT
>CAYPEC010000154.1:0-2561 GCA_964409625.1 uncultured Bacteroidia bacterium
CCTGATTTATTTAATCTCCCTGGTGGAACTTCATATATTCTTACCGTAGCAGATGCTAATGGTTGCGATAGCGTTTTAGCTCCTATTGCTGTCGATACTAGTCTTGCTGTGGTGGCTTCTTTTGTCGCTGACCCTACTTCTGGATTAATTCCTTTGGTGGTGACATTTACTAATAACTCTGTAAATGCAAATCCTGCTTTATATCAATGGTATTTTGGTACTACCGATTCTGCTAATACTGTAAACGCTACTTACACTTATGATTTAGTAGGTAGCTACACCGTTATGTTAATTGCTACTGATGGAGCTTTGTGCTCTGACACAGCTTATGTAACTATTGTAACTTCTGAAGAATCGCTTCTGCTTATTCCGAATATTATCACTCCTAACGGTGATGGTAGCAACGAATTATTTAGAGTAGAATCTAAAGGTTTAAAATCGCTCGAATGCGAAATTTATGACCGCTGGGGGGTGAAAATGTTTAGCTGGGATGGTATTAATGGTGGATGGGATGGTAAAGTGAAAAGCGCTCTTGCGCCTGAAGGTACTTACTACTACATCATTAAAGCTGAAGGGCTCGACACCAAACAATTTGTCGAAAAAGGTTACTTCCAATTGTTAAGATAAAATTTGAACTACAAATTAATTTTCTCGAAAGGGCTTTGAATTTTTTCAAAGCCCTTTTCATTTTGCGGTATATAAAACAAAAAAAATTTGCTTTTCCCATTTTAACTACCTACTTTCGTAGACTAAATTAAATAAAATTCCCATGAAAAAATATTTATTGATCGCCTCTTTTGCGTTTTTAATTGTTGGTGAAAGCTTGTTTGCTCAAGCTACAACAGCTATAAATAGTTTTAAAATTTCAAATAATAAATCTCCTGACAAGGAAGAATTATATAAAATTACCATAGCAAAAGCGGATATGGAAAGCTTTAGACTAAAAGAAAAAAATGTAGTCCTAAAGTTTGCTGAAGGATTTGAATGTGTTCTGCTTTCTGCTCATACACTTACTAATATTGGTCTATCTATAAACTTGGATGATTACAGCACTGATTTTCCAGAAAATTTTATTATGCCTTCGTTTTCAATAGCACAGAACGGAACCATAATAGCAGGTTACAAGAAAGTGGTTACAAAATAATTTTACTTTATTTTTAAAAAAATATCATGAAAAAGATTACACTTGTTTTTTCATTATTTGCATTTGCAACTTTGTCTTATGCGCAAGCTCCTGCAAACAACAATTGTTCTGGAGCAACTAGCTTAGGAACACTCCCGACACCGACTGCTTGTGCTATGGGAAGCGGAGGTAATGGGGCAACGGTATCTCTAACTGGGCAAACAAACGTGAATGCAACTGGCGCAAACCCTTACACATCAATTCTTGATTGTGGAACAGGAACAGCTGATATGGCCAATCCGGCAGTAGACGTTTGGTATTCGTTTGTTGCAAGCGGAAATATTGCTAATATTAGTATTACTAACATAACAGGAGGTTTAAATCCACAAATAGGATTTTGGACTGGGACTTGTAATGCCTTAACTGCACAAGGTTGCGCCCTTGGAACAGGAGCAAACACAAATCTTACAGCTGTTTTTGAACCTATAACTCCTGGAGTTACTTATTACATTCAAGTTAGTGGAAATGGATCCGCGAATACAGGGAACTTTACTATCACCGTTGATAATGATAATGACTGTAACGATTGTAACGTTTCTTCTGCATTTACCGCAAGCCCACCTCCAGTAAACGGAACTTATGCTGTTGGTCAAATTGTAACCTTTTGCTATACAGTAAATACTTTTACAGAAGTAAGTTCAAACTGGCTTCATGGAGTTCAAGTAACTTGGGGAGCTGGATGGGATGCTACATATGGGACTAGTGGGCTTTCAACTCCAACTATTACCCCTACATCATGTAGTGGTGCTGGTACTTGGGCTTGGTATCCTACAGGAATTGGGACTGTTAATGGGACAGCATGGGGTGCTGGATTTTATTATGACTATAACTCCGGAGCCGCTGGGCCAGGAAATAATTATGGAGATTATCAGGCATCAAAGTGCGATTTGAGATTTTGCTTTAGTTTAAGAGCCGACCCTTTATCTTTGTGCGATCCTTCAAATCCATCAAGTTTAAATGTTACCATAAATACATCAGGTGATGGAGAATCTGGAAGTTGGTCTAGTGTTGCTTGTCAAGATGACCCTGCAACAAACTTTGATGCTAAGCTTTCGTGTTGTGCAGCCCCTACAATGTCATCCACTCCTGTGGCATGCTTTGGAGGTACTGATGGAACCGCAACTGCAACTGTAGTTGGAACAGCTACTCCTTGGGACTACCAATGGTATGATCCAAACGGTGTACTCATCTCAACCGTTATGAATAGCGCCTCTACTTCAAATACTGCGACAGGATTATCGGCTGGAACTTATACCGTAATTGTAACTGATGTTAATGGCTGTGTTTCTTCAAATACAGTTACTGTAGCTCAGGCTGCTGGAACTACTGTTACTGTTCCTGCAAATCAAACTGTTTGTGCAAATGCAACTATAGCTGC
>CAYPEC010000155.1:0-2545 GCA_964409625.1 uncultured Bacteroidia bacterium
TAGAAAAAATACCTGCTTCATTAGCAACAAAAGTTGCAAACTCATTAACCATTCCCGTGATTGGCATTGGCGCTGGTGGTGGTGTAGATGGACAAGTACTTGTACTGCATGATATGCTCGGAATTACAACAGAATTCAGCCCTCGATTTTTAAGAAGATACCTCAATCTTTATGAAGATATTAAAGGTGCTGTAGGAAAATACATCAAGGATGTAAAAGCAAAAGACTTCCCAAATGATAAGGAGCAGTATTAGTTCGAAATTTATTGGGTTATTGAGGGATGCAGGACTTAATAACTTAATAACCCAACAACCCACAATAACCGAATAAATTAATGTCTTAATAGCTCAACAAAAATCTCAACATGAAAAAAATTCTAACTTCTCTTCTTGTTTTTTCCTCAGCCATTTTATTTTCTCAAACTACAATAAGCAAAAACATAATATTTGATGGAATAACTCGCAATTATCGCATTTATATTCCGGCAATATATAATGCTTCAACACCTGTTCCTTTGGTGTTTAATCTGCATGGCTACGGCTCAAATAATATTCAGCAGGAAGGTTACGGTGATTTTAGACCAATTGCCGATACCGCAAATTTCATTCTTGTTCATCCCAACGGAACACTTGACGGTTCATCTCAGCGATATTGGAATTGTTTCGGCACACCTGGAACAGGAGTGAATGACATTGGTTTTATTTCCGCATTGATAGATACCGTGAGCAAACTTTATTCGATAGATACCGACAGAATTTACAGCACCGGAATGAGCAATGGCGGCTTTATGAGTTATGACCTTGCCTGCGGTCTTAGCAACAGAATTGCCGCAGTAGCTTCTGTTACAGGCACTATGGTTTTATCACACAAAAACTGGTGCAACCCCTCTCACCCCGTGCCTATAATGCACATACATGGAACCGCAGATGCAACTGTTCCTTATAATGGAAGTACCTCTTTTGTTCCTGTAGATTCGGTTGTGAGTTATTGGGTGAAACGGAATAATTGCTCTACAACTCCTGTAATAACAGCTGTTCCAGATATCAATACTACGGATGGATGCACTGCAGAAAATTATCTGTATGCCAATGGCGACAAAGGGAGCACGGTGGAATTATATAAAGTAACCAATGGAGGACACTCATGGCCCGGTGCATCTGTAAATATAAATGTAACCAACATGGATTTTAGCGCAAGTGTTGAAATTTGGAGATTTTTAAGCAAATACTCGCTCAATAATTTAATCTTAAACAACAATGAACTTGAAGAGAATAATAGCTCTTTAACAATCTATCCTAATCCAGCGAACGATTTTTTAAAAATTGAATTCAATAAAAAATTAAAAGACGCAAAAATTTCAATTATCAATTTACTTGGTCATTGTGTTTATCAAGAAACAAATATTTCTCAAGATGAATACATGCTCAATATCTCTAATTGGGCACCGGGAATTTATTTTTTGAAATTAGAAACTAACGGAAAAGTGTTTTACAATAAAATGGTAAAAAAATAATTTTACCGAGTATCTCTATTATCTAAAAATCAATTTTTCAAACGATATGCTGTACGTTCTTTATGAAGATAACCACATTATTGCTATAAACAAAAAGCCTTCTGATATTGTACAGGGTGACAAAACGGGTGATAAACCCTTAGGTGAATTTGTAAAAGATTACATCAAACTACAATACAAAAAACCCGGAAATGTTTATTTAGGTGTAGTACACCGATTAGACCGGCCTGTTAGCGGAGTAGTTCTGTTTGCCAAAACTAGCAAGGCGCTGAGCCGATTAAATGAATTATTTCGCGACAAAGAAATGCAAAAAACATATTGGGCTGTAGTAAAAAATAAACCACAAAACGACTCGGGTTTACTTGTAAATTATTTGAAAAAGAACGAGCAACGAAACATGTCAAGGGCTTATGCTAAACCAACCGAAGGAGCATTAAAATCAGAACTTGAATATAAAATTTTAGCAAGCTCTGATAATTACCATTTACTGGAAATAAAACCACACACTGGCAGACATCACCAAATACGAGTGCAACTTGCAACTATGGGATGTCCAATAAAGGGTGATTTAAAATACGGTTTTAACAGAAGTAACAAAGACGCTTCCATTCATTTACATGCTCGCAACATCGAATTTATACATCCTATAAAAAACGAGCCACTCTCTATTACCGCTCCCCCACCCGATGAATCTCTGTGGAATGCTTTTAGTTTGATGGTAAATAAGAAATGAAAAAATATTTTTTTTTCAACAGCAATTTACTTTTTAATTATTTACTATTAACTTTAATACAACAAGTTTTAACAAACGCTAAATGAAATTAAAACTTTACTTAGCTAATCGTTACAAGCAATTGTCGTAATTTAAAAAAAACACTTATTACATATCTTTACACGATGAGAATTATAGTTCTAAGTATGTTTATTTGTTCCGAAGTATGTTTTGCTCAAAAAAATACTATCAATAAATTTGATGATAAACTTCAAAGGCATGGAAAATGGGAGTTTTACTCAGATGATGCCAATACAAAA
>CAYPEC010000156.1:0-2475 GCA_964409625.1 uncultured Bacteroidia bacterium
GATATGATAAAAATCATTTCTCGACTAAATAGAAATGTAGAGTTTTGCCTACAATTTATTAACTTTGAAATCCCATTCCTGCAAAATGGCACTATACAATAGAGTAAATAAAAATGAGTTGAAAAAACGACTCATGGAAGAATCGTTCAAACGAATTACCGTTTCGTTTTACCGTTATGTAATTATTGCAAATCCTCAAGAATTGCGTGATGAATTATTCAAACAATGGGACGATTTAAAAATTTTCGGAAGAATTTATTTAGCTAAAGAAGGCATTAATGCACAAATGTGTGTTCCTGAATTTAGCTGGGAAGAGTTTAAGGAAAAGCTAAATACTCATCCTTATTTTAAAAATATTCCTTTCAAAATTGGAGTTGAAGATGACGGAAAATCTTTCTATAAATTAGTTGTGAAAGTTCGCAAAAAAATAGTCGCAGATGGATTGGATGATGGAGCTTTTGATGTTACAAATGTTGGAAACCACCTTACAGCAAAGCAATTTAATGAGGCAATGAGTTTACCAGAAACCATTGTTGTAGATTTACGAAATCATTACGAAAGTGAAGTAGGCCATTTTGAAGGAGCTATAATGCCTCAGGCAGATACCTTCAGAGAAGAATTGCCAATGGTAACCGATTTATTAAAAGACAAAAAAGACAAAAAAGTATTGTTGTATTGCACAGGAGGAATTAGATGCGAAAAGGCAAGTGCTTATTTTAAACATCAGGGATTTAAAGATGTAAACCAACTTTATGGCGGAATTATAGAATATGCGCGACAAATAAAACAAGAAAATATTCCATCGAAATTTAAAGGAAAAAATTTTGTTTTCGATGAACGATTAGGTGAAAGAATTACGGAAGATGTAATAAGCGAATGCCATCAATGTGCCGAAAAATGTGATGAGCACACGAATTGTAAAAATGATGATTGTCACTTATTATTTATTCAATGCGAAAAGTGTGCTGAAAAATATGCTGGCTGCTGTTCCGAAAAATGTAAAGAAATTGCAGCATTGCCAATTGAAGAACAAAGAAAATTAAGAAAAGGAAGAATAAAAAATGGTCCTGAATGTTTAGCAGTTTATAAAAGCAGATTGCGCCCAAACTTAAGAGAAATGAGGCTTTCGGGAGAATTAAAATAATTTAAAAATACGATAAATAAAACTATGCCTATCTATCACAAACTCGGAAAAATTCCTCAAAAGAGGCACACTGTTTTTCAAAGTTCACAAGGAAAATATTACTACGAACAACTTTTCGGAACAGAAGGCTTTACAGGAATGTCTTCGCTTTCCTATCATGTTCATCGTCCAACCCAGGTAAAAGAAATTCTAAAATCATATAGCGTTGCTCCAAAAATTTCTGTTGATAAAAACATTAAAGCATTGCTTTTACAAGGATTTGAAGTTCAAGCCAAAGATGATTTTCTGGAAAGCAGAAAAGCATTGTTGGTAAATGCAGATGTTCATTTAGGATTGGCAGCTCCAAAGCAAAGTATGAAAAATTATTTCTATAAAAATGCTGATGCTGACGAGTTACTTTTTATTCATAAAGGAAAAGGGAAACTCAGAACATTTTTAGGAACTATTCCTTTTGAATATGGCGATTACCTTGTGATTCCAAGAGGAATGATTTATCAAATCGAATTTGAAACTTCAGATAATCGTTTGTTATTTTTAGAATCATACAGCCCTATATATACTCCTAAAAGATATAAAAATTCTTTTGGACAACATTTGGAACACTCTCCCTATTGCGAAAGAGATTTTAAACTTCCGCAAGATTTAGAAACGCATGATGAAAAAGGGGATTTCATCATAAAAATTAAAAAAGAAGGAATGATACATGAAGTAGTTTATGCTTCACATCCTTTTGATGTTATTGGTTGGGACGGATATAATTTTCCTTATGGATTTTCAATTCACAACTTTGAACCAATAACCGGAAGAGTGCATCAACCACCTCCAGTTCATCAAACTTTTGAAACCGATAAATTTGTAGTGTGCTCATTCTGCCCTCGCTTGTACGATTATCATCCGCAAGCAATTCCTGCTCCTTATAATCATAGCAATATTGATAGTGATGAAGTGTTGTATTATGTGGATGGAGATTTTATGAGTCGCAACAATATTAAACAAGGAGATATAACTTTACATCCAAAAGGGATTCCTCACGGACCTGCGCCCGGAGCCATGGAGCGCAGCATCGGACAAAAAGAAACGCAAGAATTAGCGGTGATGGTGGATACATTTAGACCATTAATGGTTACTGAAGATGCAATGAAAGTTGATGATGGAAAATATTATAAAAGTTGGGCGGAATAGGAAATTATAAATTATGAATGTTGAATTATAAATTTAAAAGATATGAGTAAAGTTGTAAAAAATGTAGAATACGGTTTAGAAAAAATATTTGAAGGAGCTCAAGATTTTCTTCCATTATTAGGAACCGATTATGTAGAATTTTATGTGGG
>CAYPEC010000157.1:0-2460 GCA_964409625.1 uncultured Bacteroidia bacterium
GCTGCTGCTGCTTCAAATAGCATGATTTACCAAGGCTCGAGCAGTGAAGCATTGTTGAAAGGTGAAGTTAAAATTACAAGTGGATTAGGATTGATTGATGGAGTAATTATAGATACACACTTTGTTCACAGAGGTAGAATTGGTAGACTTTTTCAGGCAGTTGTGAGTAATCCAAGAACTTTAGGAATTGGTTTAGGAGAAGATACCGGTCTTTTAATTATTAACGGAAACTCAATGGAAGCAATTGGTTCAGGGCTTATTATTTTAGTTGATGGAAGAAATATCAGAGACACGAATATTACTCAAGTTGAATTAGGTTCTCCTATTTCAATAAAAAATTTAGTTGTTCATGTGATGAGTCAATACGACCATTATGATTTAGAAAAACATGAAATGACTATTCATGATGCACAACACGCCTAATTTCAAAAAGCAATGAAACTAATTATACACGGAGGTTTTTTTAGCGAATCATCAACTAATTTGGAAACAAAAGTTGCCAAGCAAAATGCGCTTGAGCATATCTTATCTACTTCTTACGAATATCTAAAAACACATTCAGCTCTTGAAACTGTTGTATTTGCAATTGAACAATTAGAGAACGATGAATTATTTAATGCAGGGATTGGCTCACAAATACAGAGTGATGGAAAAATCAGAATGAGTGCTTCTATCATGGATGGATTTACCACAAAGTTTAGTGGAGTTATTAATATTGAAGATGTAAAAAATCCAATTCGGGTTGCTGAAAAATTATTTGATACGGAAGATAGAGTGCTTGGCGGAGAGGGCGCAATAAGGTTTGCAAGGGCAAATAAGTTTGAAGAATTTAATGTTGAGATTCCACAAAGAAGAAAAGAATACGAAGCTAAAATTGCTGTAAAAGGAATGGGAACTGTAGGTTGTGTAGCTTTAGATGTAAATGGAAATATTGCAGCTGCAACTTCTACGGGAGGAAAAGGTTTTGAAGTTTCAGGTAGAATATCGGATTCAGCAACTGTTGCAGGAAATTATGCAAATTCATATTGTGGTGTTAGTTGCACTGGAATAGGTGAAGATATCGTAAGTGCTGCCTTAGCAACTAAAATTGTTACTCGAGTAACAGATGGTTTTTCTATTGATAAAGCATTTGAAAAATCATTTGAGGAATTAAAAAAGATTGATGGCTTTGCAGGTGCAATTGCTATTGATAACAAAGGAAACATCTTTCATCATGATTCTCACCCAAGTATGGTTTTTGCCAGTTTTGACGGTAAACACATTCAACTTTTTCAGTAAATAAATTCTTTTTCTTCTCATCATTTCTTCTATTTTTGCAGAGATATAATTTAATCGTATGACTAAAATTAAGTTTGGAACAGATGGTTGGAGAGCAATCATTGCAAAAGATTTTATAGTTGAAAATGTTGCTCGTGTTACAGAAGCTACAGCAAATTGGTTATTAAATAACTTTAAGAATCCAAGTGTTGTAGTAGGCCATGATTGCCGCTTTGCAGGAGAACTGTTTGCAGAAACTGTTACTAAAGTTCTTACTTCAAAAGGGATAAAAGTTTTCTTAGCAAAAGATTTTGTTTCTACACCCATGATTTCTCTTGGAACATTAAGACAAAACGCATCGCTTGGAATTATTATCACCGCAAGTCATAATCCGCCTACCTATAATGGATATAAACTGAAAGGTTCGTATGGCGGGCCGCTTTTACCTGAGCAAGTGCAGGAGATTGAAGATGTTATTCCTGAAAATACTTCGATAGATGTTGAAGCTATTGATTTAAAAGATGCCGAGAAAAAAGGATTGCTTGAGTATGTTGATTTAGAAACAATGTATTGCAAACATGTAGAAAAGAATTTTGATTTAGATGCAATTCGCAAATCAGGGATGAAGCTTGCTTACGATGCTATGTACGGAGCGGGGCAAAATGTAATTAAAAGATTATTGCCCGAAACGGTAATGCTTCATTGTGATTACAATCCATCTTTTAAAGGACAAGCACCAGAGCCAATACATAAAAACTTATTGGAGTTTTCAGAGTTGATTAAATCTGCAAAGAATATTTCTTGCGGTTTAGCAACCGATGGAGATGCTGATAGAATTGGGCTTTACGATAGCAAAGGAAACTTTATTGATTCGCATCACATCATTTTATTGCTAATAAAATATTTAGTTGAGCAAAAGAAAATGACAGGAAAAGTGGTGAATGCTTTTTCTGTAACGCCCCGTGTAAAAAGGATGTGTGAACATTTCGCTTTGGATTTACAAATTGTAAAAATCGGATTCAAGTACATTGCAGGAATAATGATTACGGAAGATGTTTTGTTGGGTGGAGAAGAATCTGGTGGAATAGCGGTGAAAGGGCATATCCCTGAAAGAGATGGCATTTGGATGGGATTGATTGTTTGGGAATACATGGCAAAATCGGGTAAAACATTGGAGCAGTTGATTGATGAAGTATATAAAAT
>CAYPEC010000158.1:0-2452 GCA_964409625.1 uncultured Bacteroidia bacterium
GCAAAAAAGCTTTTGGATATTTGCATTTTTTACTACATTTAGCCAAGTAAATTATTAAAAATTACTACAAAATGGCGACTCTAAAAAAGAACACATTGGAAAGTCAAAATGCTTTTTTCGAAAAAATCAAGAGCTCATTAGCTCCAAACATCTCATTGGCAAATGATTTGAGCGACATATTAGAAGTAAGTACCGATGGAGCTTACAGAAGATTAAGAGGAGAAACAGAACTTACAATGACTGAATTTTTGAAATTATGTAAACATTATAGATTATCTCCTGAATCTCTTTCAATATCAAACTCGAATGTTGTTTCCTTTAACTACAATGTTCTTAGCCGTAACGAAAAAAATTTCGAGCAATATTTAGGTACAATACTTAATGACTTAGTACAAGTTTCAAAAATCCCAAACAGCCAAATTACTTTTACTGCTGAAGACACTCCAATATTTCATTATTTCAACTATCCTAACCTTACTGCATTTAAGTTGTTTTATTGGAATAAGGCAATTGTAAATGTTCCATCACTTGAAGGAAAAAAATTCCACACGGATTATATTAGTAATGAATTAAAAGACACTGCCAAAAAAATATTTGAAACATACGTACATATTAACTCTGTTGAGATTTGGTCGGAACATACAATCGTAAGTGTGCTGAAACAAATTCAATTTTTTTGGGAATCAGGAAATTTCAAATCGAAAGAAGATGCATTACAAGTATGTGATGAGCTACACCAAATGCTTAATTATGTTGAAAAGGCGGCAGAGCTAAACTCTAAATATTTACGTTCAGAAAGCAATTTAGCTAATGAAGGTAATTTTACAATGTACCATAGCGATGTAATGATTGGGAATAATGTGATCTATGTTAAAGCAGGAGAAATGAAAAAAGTTTACATGTCCTACAATACATTCAATTCCATGTCAACAACCAATAATGGTTTTTGTCAGGAAATAGAAGAATGGATAAAAAACCTTACTCGCAAATCAGTTTTGGTTAGTGGGGTTTCAGAGAAACACAGATTTCAGTTTTTCAATGAAATATACACTCAATTAGATGCTCTTCAGAAAAAAATTACACACTAGAGCTGATGCAATTTTCAGAGTTGAGAGATTTTCTGGAGGAGAAATACAATCAATACAACCGAACATCTTTTATTGAAACCGACCCAATTTCTATTCCGCATCAGTTCAGCAGAAAGGAGGATATTGAAATCTCGGCATTCTTAACAGCAACAATTGCTTGGGGGCAACGCAAAAGCATTATCAACAATGCAAACAAATTAATGACCTTAATGGATAATGCACCTCATGAATTTATTTTAAATGCAAAAGAAAAAGATTTAAAACCTTTCGAAAAATTTGTTCACCGCACATTTAACGGAACAGATACAATCTTCTTTATACTATCATTACAAAATATTTATAAAAAACATAGAAGATTAGAAAAAGTATTTAGAGGAAAAGATGCTAAAGAAGCTATTATTCATTTCAGAAAAGTATTTTTCTCAATTCCTTATCCGAACCGAACTTTAAAGCATATTTCCAACCCTGCAGAAAATTCGGCAGCAAAAAGAATCAATATGTTTTTACGCTGGATGATTCGAAAGGATAAAAGAGGAGTTGATTTTGGAATTTGGAATAACATTCCCACTTTACAAAGGGGGCAAGGGGGATTTTTATCTTCAAAAAAACTAATGATGCCATTGGATGTCCACTCCGGAAATGTTGCAAGAAAACTTGGCTTACTTATTCGAACTCAAAATGATTGGAAAGCAGTTGAAGAACTAACAAATAATTTAAAAACCTTTGATGCTAAAGATCCAGTAAAATATGATTTTGCTTTGTTTGGCTTAGGCGCTTTTGAAAAATTTTAATCTCAAGAAATTTGTTCAATTAAATACTTCACTGAATTTATTTCAGCAGTGTCTCCTTTTTTCAAACCCATTAGCTTAAGCCCTAACGGAGATTCAGGAGAAAGCACAACTACTTCTGTTTTATTAACCGTAACTTTTCCTAAAGCAGCGGCAATGAACAAGTAAATATTTTTTGTTTTTACTAAGCTGCCCTTTATAATTTGCTTAGAATGTTGATTAACATCAATTTTATCAAGCACTGCTTTCTGTTTCAATACTTCATTTAACTGCTTACCAATTTTTTCTTGCTCCAATTGCATCATAGCACGAGCCGTTTCATGCTTATCTCCAGCCGAACTTTTTGTGTCATTCTTTGCTCCATCACTTAAGTCATTAAGCGTAATTTGCATTTCCTGAATTCTATCTTTGAGGAGCTTAATACAAACTTTATATACTTCTTCTTTCATATTATTTTCGGTAATTACTTTTTAAAGGAGAAAGTAAATAATCTAATCCATTCATTTTGATTTCATATATAGTTTGTAAAAGTATTCCCAATTTTCCTTCGGGGAAACCTTTGCGGTTAAACCATTC
>CAYPEC010000159.1:0-2444 GCA_964409625.1 uncultured Bacteroidia bacterium
TGTGAGAGGCGCACTCCGTCAGTTAATTCTGGCGGAGCCGTCTACTCGATTATAGGCTGCCAAACTACTCCGTTCAAATGTCATATCATTTGCGATTGTCCTGATTGATTGGTAAATTTAATTCTGTCAAAAGTCTATTGTAACTATCAAAACTATATGTTCCACCACCATAAACATAAATTATTAGTGTCGAGTCGGACTTTATTACAGAAAACAAATTCCCTGCGTGTCCAGGATGCCTTTCTTCTACTTTTGATTTCACCATTCTTTGAATGTAACCAGAAATTGATTTTTTGTTTACGTCATTAAGCTTTAATGTTTTCTCTATTTCCAACTTCTGAAAATCAGGTGTCCCATAGTATTTACCAATAGAGTCACAGTCCACTTTGAATTTTTTATAATTCAAATAAAATTCTTTGTCTTCTTTTGCAAAGACAACCATTTTCTCTTCGTGTCCACCCCATTCACCACATTCACTAAATTGAGCATTTAAGAATAATCTTGTGTCAGAGCCAAATGCACCTAAATCAGCTTCGTCAAAAAAAGTGTTTATTGTTTCTATTGAATTGTCAGTTTGTTTGTCAGTTGAAGTGGAATGATTGCAAGCAGAAAGGAATGTCAAAAACAGCCCAAATAAGAGTGGTCGTATAATTTCATTTCTGTTCATTTCTTGCTGTTATTTTAAGGTTAGAAGTGTTGTGTCATTGGTTGCCTATAATGATTAGCTAAGTGAAGTTTTAATTTTATTTAGCGTTTGTTAAAACTTGGTGTTGTAAAGTTCCCATAAAAAATTGAGAAAATCAAATAAAAAAGAGATTTCTCAATGTTGTTCTAAGGCTTTCTTTTTTATTCTGTATTGTGGCAAATTTAATGTGGTTAATTTCCGGGCGCAGACAGGGCACCATGCGTTGAGGTGAAGTATATTAGTAGGAATAGCTTCCCAACGATGTTTCTTTGCACATTGCCATAAAAGTTTTGTTTTGGTGTTGTAATAGATTTTTGAAATACATTTTCCGCCCTTTAGCTTTGCTGCCTGTTGCATATCTTCAATGGTATGCCTGCTCTTGCCTGCGCAGAACGGACACCATGAGCCATTTAAAACCTGAGCGCCTCCTGCGAACCATGTATGGTTTTTTGCACACATCCATTCCATGCGTGTGCTTGAATTTATATATTCTGCTGTAAGCAGCCTTCCTCCCTTCTTTTCCGCCTGAAGTTGATAAATAGCAATGTCATTCTTTTGGCGTTTCGACTGTTCTATTCTTGAACAAATACGACACCAACTTCCTACAAATATCGAATTAGGTTTCGCCTGCCATTTATGCTTCCGCTCACATTGCCACCAAAGTTTTGTCTGACTGTTTATATATGTATTTGAAATACATTTGCCGTTACGTTCTTTTGCCTTGCGTTGCATGTCTTCAATTGTTTTCTGTGCATGACCTGAACAATAAGGACACCAAGAATGATGTTGCTTTACTGATTTAGCTGTTGTTTCCCAATGATGGTTTTCTTTGCATACCCATTTCAGCTTTGTATGATTATTTACATAATGTTCTGATAAACATTTTCCGCCTTTCTGCTTTGCTATTTGTTGAAGTTCTTCGAGCCTTTCATTGCCGATGTTATCTTTTACACATTGTATGCACCATCCACCTTGTCTGATAAAAGTATAGGAAGCATCCCATGTATGCCCTTTATCACACATCCATTTAAGCAGAGTTTCATCATTAAAATATTCCTTGCTTAGACATTTGCCACCATGTTCATGGGCAAATTGTTGCATGTGTTGTATGGTATATCTTACAGGCATTTTTAGGAATAAGGTTTAGCTTAAAGTTTTTTAATTGTTATTTAGAACATGGTGTTGTAAAGGTCAATAAAAAACTAAAACAAATAAATAAAAAAGAGATTTCTTACTTCGCTCGAGATGAAATTTTACAAATAACAATATTCACAATTCGTATATTCGTATCACATTTGTTATTCGTACCCTAATGACTACCGAAGAAATTGCTCGTGCTTTAAAACTCACAGCCCAGTTAATGGAGCTGCACGGAGAAAATCCGTTTAAAGTAAAATCATTGAGCAATGCTGCTTTTAAGTTAGATAAAACAGGAATTGATTTGCAGGGTAAATCGCTCGAAGAACTCGAGCAGATTGAAGGCATTGGCAAAGGCATTGCACAAAAAATAAATGAATTGCAAACAACAGGTTCAACCAAAGAGTTAACTGATATGCTCGCGAAAACACCTGTGGGCGTGATAGAGATGATGGGAGTAAAAGGCATTGGTCCTAAAAAAGTAGCGCAGCTTTGGAAAGAACTCGAGATAGAATCTATAGGTGAATTGCTGTATGCCTGCAAAGAAAACAGGTTGGTTGCACTCAAAGGTTTCGGAGAAAAAACTCAAGACTTAGTGAAGAAAGCCATAGAGTTTAAAATG
>CAYPEC010000160.1:0-2422 GCA_964409625.1 uncultured Bacteroidia bacterium
TGCTTCGCAACTTTTATTTAGCAGTGATTATTTAGTAGGGTTACAAGCGAGTAAAACATATTTGGAGCTTACCCGAAAAGCAGCTCAGCGCACTCGCACTGAGGCTTCAATTTCTGTATCAAAAGCATATTACACGGTTTTAGTAAATGATGAGCGAATAAAATTAATTGACGCAAATGTGGCTCGATTAAAAAAATTGATGGATGATACAAAAGTGATGAATGATAATGGTTTTGTAGAAAAAATAGATGTTGACAGAATTAATCTTGCATACAATAATCTTACTACAGAAAGAGAAAAGATTTCAAAATTGATGCAACTGAGTTTAGCTCTGTTGAAATATCAAATGGGTATGGAGCAGGCGTCAAAACTTGCATTGACAGACAAACTTTCTGATATTAATTTTACTCCTGAGAATATCTCGGCAGAAAAATTTAACTATTCCAATCGTATTGAATATTCATTGTTTGAAAGCACAAAAAAAGTTTCCGAATATCAATTGAAAAAAGATAAACTAAGTTATTTGCCAAATTTAGTTGCTTATGGAGCTTTGAGTGCAAATGCTTTACGAAATGAATTTGATATTTTTGATACACAAAAAAGATGGTATCCAACGGCTTTTGTAGGTGTTAGATTAGGGGTCCCAATTTTTGATGGATTGCAAAGACATAATCGTATTCAACAATCTAAGCTCTCTTTAAAGAAAGCAGAAGCAGATTTAAAATTCATGCAACAAAGTATTGATTTAGAATTATCGAGCTCTATCATCAATATGCAAAATGCTACCGCATCTCTAGAAACACAAAAGAAAAATATTGTATTGGCAGAAGAAGTATATAAAGTAACCAAAATAAAATATGAGCAAGGTGTGGGCTCAAACCTTGAGGTGCTAAATGCTGAAACATCTTTGAAAGAAGCGCAAACAAATTATTTCAATGCCTTGTTTGATGCATTGGTTGCAAAAATTGATTATCAAAAAGCAAGTGGAAGCTTAACAAAATGAAGAATTAAAAATGAATAATTGTAATAGAAAAAATAAAATATGAAAACAAAAAATAGAATTAAAAGCGTGTTGCTAATGTCAGGGATGGCTTTGCTCGTTGCTTGTGGAGGTGGAGATATAAAAGCTGAATTGGAAAAATTGAAAAAGCAAGAAGCAGAATTAAAAGCAAAAATTGCAGTGCTTGAAGCTGATGTTGCTTTGAAAGATACAACAGCAGAAAAACGAATTTCTGTTGGAGTGGTAACATTAAAAGCTGAAATATTTAAGAATTATATTGATGTTCAGGGGAAAGTGGATGCAGATGAAAATGTTTCATTAAGTACTGAAATGCCAGGAACGATTACTAAAATAAATGTGAAAGTTGGGGATGAAGTAAGCAAAGGTAAAGTGCTTGCTGAAACAGATGCAAAGGCAATTATGCAAAGCATTTCTGATTTGCAAACGAATACAGATTTAGTAAATCAGATTTATGAAAAACAAAAAAGTTTGTGGGACCAAAAAATTGGAACTGAAGTTCAGTTTCTTCAAGCTAAAACAAACAAAGAAAGTATGGAGAAAAAAATGTCTGCACTGCAAGAACAATTGCGCATGACAAAAATTATTTCTCCTATAAATGGAACAGTAGATGCTGTGGATATAAAAGTGGGACAAGCTGTAGCACCTGGTTTTCCTGCTATTCGCGTAATTAATTTTTCAAATTTAAAAGTAAAAGCTGAAGTGGCAGAAAGCTATGCTTCAAAAATAAAAATAGGAAGTGAAGCTATTATTCATTTTCCTGATATGAATGATACCATTGTTGGGAAAATAAATTATGTTGCCCGAGCAATTAATCCAAGCACAAGAACTTTTACAGTAGAAGTTTTGCTGGACAACAAAAAAGAATTTCATCCCAATATGCTTGCTCGTCTGAATTTGAACGACTATCAATCTAAACAACCTGTGATTGTAGTTCCTGTAAATGTGATTCAGAAAGATGAAAATAATGCTTCGTTTGTGTATGTAGCTGAGAGTAACACAGCGGTTAAAAAAATAATTTCTCTTGGTAAGCAATATAGCGGAAAAGCTGAAATATTGAGCGGAATTAAAGAAGGTGATATGCTTGTTATAAGTGGTTATGATATTATTAATGCTGGAGAAAAAATAGAATATTAAGATTTATGAATTTCAAAGAATTTAAACCATCAAGTTGGGCAATAGACAACAAAATTAGTGTCTATGTGCTAACGATAATTATTTCTCTTGCAGGAATAATGGCATACAATAGTTTGCCTAAAGAAAGCTTTCCAGACATTGTTGTTCCTACTATTTATGTGAATACAGCTTATGTAGGAAACTCACCAACTAACATTGAAAATCTTGTTACCAAGCCGATAGAGAAACAATTAAAATCTATTTCGGGTGTGAAGAAATTGAACTCCA
>CAYPEC010000161.1:0-2419 GCA_964409625.1 uncultured Bacteroidia bacterium
CACCTATTTGAAAAAATCCAATTCCTTTTCCTCCTGAATTTTTTCTATACCAATCTGAAAGCCATACCATGTATTCGATTCCGCTTTTCATCGTTGATGCTTTCATTTCGTTTTTGATTACATACGAAGCAAAAATATTTCCCATTGTTGAATCTTCCCAACCGGGAACTACAATCGGAATATTTTTTTCTGCAGCAGCAAGCATCCAAGAATTCTTTGGGTCAATTTCATAATACTGTTTCAAATCGCCTGATAACAACATTTTATACATATACTCATGCGGAAAATATCGTTCTCCTTTTTTTTCTGCTTCACTCCACACTTGATGAATATGTTTTTGCAATCTTCGAAAAGCTTCTTCTTCAGGAATACAAGTATCGGTAACACGGTTGTAATGATTTTCTAATAAATCCCATTCATCTTGCGGAGTTAAATCACGATAATTCGGAACTCTTTTGTAAGAATTATGTGCAACCAAATTCATGATGTCTTCTTCCAAATTTGCACCTGTGCAAGAAATAATACTCACTTTATCTTGACGAATCATTTCGGCAAATGAAATTCCTAATTCAGCTGTACTCATAGCTCCAGCAAGGGTAACCATCATTTTTCCTCCAGCATCTAAATGCGTTTCATATCCTTTTGCTGCATCAACTAATGCGGCTGCGTTAAAATGCAAATAATGTTTTTCAATAAATTGCGAAACGGGTCCTTTCTTCATTTTTATATTTTTTAAAATCGAAACAAAAGTAATTTTATTGAGCAAGTTGTTATCTACAATTTTTCAACATTGGTAAATTGGCATTTTAGTTGATGTACTTTTGGAAACCAAATAAATTCCCAGATGAAAAAATCACTCGCTCTTATTTTAGTTGTTGCATCTTACTCTTCAACTATTCTTGCATTAAACCCTTCTCGTAAATATGCTGTTATGCCTGAAAAATATGGGATGAAGTATAAAGAAGAAAAATTAAAAACTTCTGATGGAGCCGAAATAAACACTTGGTTTTTCGAAAATCCTAAAAAAACTACCAATAGCATTATCATTAGCGATGATGGAAATGGAAACATGGCTGATAACATTGAAATTATCAATTCTTTTTTATCTGCGGGATACAATGTGATGGCTTATGATTACAGAGGTTATGGAGCAAGTAGCGATTTTACTATTGAATCTGATGTATACATCTATCCTCAGTTTATTACTGATTTGAATACAGTTGCCGACCACTTGAGAAGATTAAAATCCATTACAAAATATGATTTTTATGGAATAGGAATAGGGGCAGGGCTTTCTTTGGGAGTTGGAGCAAATAGATTGGAAACCCGCAGAATTATTGCCGATGGACCTTGGTTAGGATTAGAAGAAATGAAGAAAAAGATGAAGGATAAAAAAGGAAAAGAAGTGATTGTTCCTTTTGGGTTTGATAAAAATTATGAGCCAATGTATGCTTTCGAAAAACCAAAAGCGAAGGGCATCGCCATTATGATTATTGTGAGCCCGAAAGATGAGTTGATGACAGACAAAGATATGAAGACCTTTAAATCAGCTACGGAAGTTTATGTTGTTAAAAATTCAGCATCCAATGCTGATAATTTCACAACAGATAAAAATGCTTACTTCGAAAAGATTAAGAAGTTTATTGAGCAGTAATTTTAGAAATTCAAGTAAATAAAAAAGGCGAAAAATGTTTTTCGCCTTTTTTATTTATGCATTCACCGCTTCCACAGATTTTATTTCTGGGACATATCGTTTCACAGTTTCTTCAATGCCTGCTTTCAAAGTCATCATGCTCATGGAGCAAGATTTGCAGGATCCTAATAATTCAAGTTTAACAATATTGTCATGAGTAATTTCTTTCAATTGAACATTACCTCCATCTGCCTCTAAATACGGGCGGATGCTTTGCAGCGCTTCTTCTACTCTTTTGGCAATATCACTCATGGGTTCGAATTTACGAATTCAAAAATTAACTTAATACTAAAGACTTTTCACTGTTGACTAATGAAACTTGTTGTGCAACCGCTTGAGCCATATTCATAAAAGCAATTGACTGAGGTGTATTCTCCTGTAGAACCGCTGGTCTTCCTGCATCTCCAGCTTCACGAATACTTTGCACAATTGGAATCTCTGCAAGAAAAGGCAACCCCAATTGAGTTGCTAAATTTCTTGCTCCATCTTTCCCAAAAATATAATATTTGTTATTTGGCAATTCTTCAGGAGTAAAGTACGACATGTTTTCAATAATTCCCAACACAGGAACATTGATTTGTTTCATCTGAAACATGGAAATGGCTTTTTGAACATCTACTAAAGCTACATTTTGTGGAGTACTTACAACTACAGCTCCCGTAAGCGGAATGCCTGCAACTAATGAAAGTTGAATATCTCCAGTTCCTGGAGGCAAATCTATAATCA
>CAYPEC010000162.1:0-2407 GCA_964409625.1 uncultured Bacteroidia bacterium
GTTGCTGTTTCATCTTGAAGTGTGAATGAAACTGCATAGGATTTTTTTCCTTGCTCTAATTTATCTCCTTCATAAACATCAAACAGATTGATATTCTTCAGCAGATTTTTTTCTGATTGATATGCTATTTGCTCTACTTCACTAAACTTTGTTTTTTTATCAAGTAACAAAGCTAAATCTCTACGCACAGCAGGGAACTTAGAAACTTCTTTATAAAAAGTATTGTTGTTATTCAGCAATGAAATAATTGTATCCCAATTAAAATCGGCATAAAATACTTCACTTGAAATATCAAATTGTTTTGTAATAGTTTTTTTCAACAATCCAATTTTTGCAAGTTGTCTTTTGTTCGAATAAATTGCTAGTCCTTGCGCAATGGTATTATCAGATAATTCTTCTTGCTTTGAAATTTGCAGCCCTAAACGCGTTAAGCAGTTATTTACAATTCCTTTCAATTGAAAAAATCCAACATTGTCTTTTCCTGCATTCCATGATTCTTCATTTTTTCTTCCGCACACAAACAATGAAAGATGATTTTCTTCCACATATTTTTCTCCTTCAAACACATTATATGTTTTTCCGAATTCAAATAATTTCAAATCATTGTTTTTTCTGTTTTGATTGTAGCCAATGGCTTCTAACCCACTAAATAAAAGTGTTTGGCGCAATACATTCAAATCAGAACTAAGCGGATTCAGCATTTTAACAGTTGTATTTTTTTGCTCCGGAAAATTTTTATCTGTGTATTCTTCTTTGGTTAATGATGTTGACATAATTTCCGAAAAGCCATTATTCACAAGCAAATCAGAAACTATATTTTGTGCCTTTTCCTTATTGGGTTTTGATGAAAAAGAAAGCGAAGTCCGCAATGATTTAGGCAATTCAATATTATTATAACCATAAACTCGCAATACTTCTTCAATCACATCTACTTCTCGCTGAACATCCACTTTAAATGGAGGTATAGAAAGCATCAAGCCATCATTTCCTTCATTAGAAATTTCAATTCCTAAAGATTTAAAAATGGTTTTTATCGTGCCTCTTTCAATTTCTTTTCCAACAATTTTATCGCAATTAGAATACGAAAAACCTATTTTAAAATTTTCAATTGGTGAAGGATAAATATCAATAATATCAGAAGAAATTTCCCCTCCGGCAATTTCTTTTATCAGCATAGAAGCTCGCTTAAGAGCATAAACAGTGATATTTGGGTCAGCTCCTCTTTCGTAACGAAAAGAAGCATCTGTTTTTAACCCATGATACTTGCTTGTTTTACGAATAGAAACCGAATTAAAATAAGCACTCTCTAAAAAAATAGTTTTTGTTTGTTCGGTTACTCCCGATTTTTCTCCGCCAAAAACTCCGGCAATACACATTGGCTCGGAACCATTGCAAATCATCAAATCATTCGCTGATAATTCACGCTCTAATCCATCCAAAGTTTTGAATTTGGTTTTATCTGCAACTTTTTTCACGATAATTTTCTGTCCTGAAATTTTATCATAATCAAAAGCATGTAGCGGCTGACCCAATTCGTGCAATACATAATTGGTAATATCTACAATGTTATTAATGGGTCTTAAACCAATGGCAAGCAATTTATTTTTCAACCAGTTTGGAGATTCCTTAACTGTAATAGCACTAATCACAAGACCAGAATATCTTGGGCAAGCCAATTTATCTTCAACAACAACTTCTATTTTTGAATCGGTATTATCAACTTCAAATGCTCTTACATCAGGCATTTTTAAAGAAGTCTTGTTTTCATTTCTGCAATTGATAGTCGCAACTAAATCTCTTGCAACACCAATGTGCGAAGCAGCATCAGCACGATTTGGAGTTAAGCCAATTTCGAAAATATAATCTTCTTCAATTTTAAAATAATCTTTTGCTGGTGTTCCAATCTTCGCGTCAGCATCCAACACCATGATTCCATCATGCGAAACACCCAATCCAATTTCATCTTCAGCACAAATCATTCCTTCTGATGCCTGTCCTCTTATCTTTGATTTCTTTATCTGGAAAGGCTCTCCTTTACTAGGGTACAACATAGCACCATCAATTGCCACAGCAACCTTTTGTCCTGCGGCAACATTAGCAGCACCGCAAACAATCTGCAAAACACCTGAGCCCACATCCACATTTGTAACGCTTAACCTATCTGCATCAGGATGTTTTTCCTTTGTCTTTACTTCGCCAACCACAATTCCCTGCAAACCCCCTTTTATCGTTTCATGCTTCTCTACACTCTCCACCTCTAAACCGCAATCGGTAAGCAACTCCGCAATTTGTTGTGCAGATAAATCAGTATCAATATAATTCTTTAACCAATTGTATGAAATCTTCATTTTATAAAATTCTAACGCAAAAATAGAATAAAATAGCTTGCTCTCATCGTCTTAAATCT
>CAYPEC010000163.1:0-2397 GCA_964409625.1 uncultured Bacteroidia bacterium
CTCTTACCGGTGGGTGCGGTACTGTTACGGCTACGGGTAGTATTTCTGTTGTAACAGCACCTACAGCATCTATAAGTGGAGGAGGAACAGTTTGTTCTGGTACAGCTGCCCCAGATATTACAATAGTATTAACGGGTACGTCTCCTTGGTCTATAACATATAGCGATGGAACTACATCCTCTACCACTTCTGGAATTGCTACTTCTCCATATGTTATTTCTAATCCATCAGCTGGCACTTATACAATTACAAACGTATCTGACAATAGCTGCGCTGGAACATTCTCTGGTAGTGCTGATGTAATAATTAACCCTATACCAGATCCAACATTTGCTACCCTAGCTTCTTCTTATTGCATAGGTCAATCTTCTGTGACGCTTACTCCTAATTTAAGCGGAGGAACATTTAGTGGGACTGGAGTTAGCGGAAATACATTCAGCCCAAGCACGGCTGGAATTGGAGGGCCTTATACTATTACTTATAATATTACTCTTTCTAGCTGCTCTAGTGCTTCTTCTCAAACAGTATCTGTTACAAACTTAGATGATGCTACATTTACATTAGCTAATTTCTGCGAAGGAAATCCAAGCGTTGCTAATGTAACTGGGTTAACAGGTGGAACATTTGCGGTTTCTCCAACATCAAATGGAGAAATTGTAAGTTCAACAGGTGTAATTAGCAATGCTGTTGGTGGCACATCTTATACTGTAACATATACAACTCCAACTGGAGCTTGTCAAAATAGTTCTAATATAAATGTTCAAGTATTTAGTTTACCTTCTACTCCAAGCATTACTCAAAGCAATGATTCATTGTTCTGCTCTCCAAGTGCAAGTGGGTATCAATGGTATTTGAATGGAACTCCTGTTGGAACAAGTTCTCAATTTTATGTTGCTGGAACAACATCGGGAAATTATACTGTTGAAATTACAGATGCGAATAACTGTACTTCAGCAGCATCCAACACTTTTGTTTATACGTATGTTGGAATAGAAGATTTCACTAATAATTTATCAATGAACATCTATCCTAACCCAATAATAAATGAAGCAACAGTTGTAATAAATGGAGTAAAAGAAAATTCGCAGTTTGTTGTAATTGATATGCTTGGAAGAGTATTATTATCTATTAATTGCGACCTATACAGAGTAAACAACATAGCGCAATTTACAATTGACAGACAAAATCTTTCAAATTCTATTTACTACTATCAATTAAGAAACAATAATAAATCTGTTGCCACTGGGAAGTTGGTTATTGAAGATTAATAATTTCATTTTCCGAAAAACGCCTCTTGAAAATTTCAGGAGGCGTTTTTATTTTATAACATCTCCTCCACTAAAAAATTTCATAGTTTTGCTACCGTTATGAATCAAGAAGATCTTTTTAAAAATATTATTTCTCACTCTAAAGAGTATGGATTTATTTTTCCTTCAAGTGAAATTTATGATGGACTAAGCGCAGTATATGACTATGGTCAGAATGGAGTTGAACTTAAAAAAAATATTCGTGAATACTGGTGGAAATCAATGGTGCAGATGCACGAAAACATTGTAGGGCTAGACGCATCAATATTTATGCATCCTACCACTTGGAAAGCATCAGGACATGTGGATGCATTTAACGACCCATTGATTGATAACAAAGACAGCAAAAAAAGATATCGTGCAGATGTTTTGATTGAAGACAACATTGCAAAGATTGAAGCAAAGATTGAAAAAGAAGTAGAAAAAGCGGCTAAGCGATTTGAGAATTTTGATGCGCAAATGTTTCGCTCTACTAATGCGCGAGTTGTTGAATATCAAAAAAAGATTGATGAAATAAATACACGATTTAAAAGTGCATTAGAAAAAAATGATTTAGCAGAAGTAAAACAAATTATTGTTGATTGCGAAATTGTTTGTCCGATTTCAGGAACAAAAAACTGGACGGATGTTCGCCAGTTTAATTTGATGTTCTCTACTGCAATGGGCTCTGTGAGCGATGATGCATCTGTCATTTACCTTCGACCAGAAACTGCTCAAGGAATTTTTGTAAACTTTTTAAATGTGCAAAAAACAGGAAGAATGAAAATTCCTTTTGGTATTGCACAAACCGGAAAAGCTTTCCGCAATGAGATTGTAGCTAGACAATTTATTTTCCGTATGCGCGAATTTGAACAAATGGAAATGCAGTTTTTTGTTCGCCCAGGAACGGAAATTGAGTGGTACAACTACTGGAAAGAAACTCGTTTGAAATGGCACAAAGCACTTGGTTTTGGTGAAGGTAAGCACCGATTTCACGACCATATTAAATTAGCGCATTATGCTAATGCTGCTTGTGATATTGAATTTGAATTCCCATTTGGATTTAAAGAATTAGAAGGAATTCATTCGCGTACTGATTTTGATTTGAAGA
>CAYPEC010000164.1:0-2392 GCA_964409625.1 uncultured Bacteroidia bacterium
TTTGCCATTCCTAAAAATATACGAGTTTGTCCAAGCATCATCACAAGCATTACAGAAGTTAATCCTGCAACTGCAGCAATGGTAATTAGATATACAGCCCATGTTAATCCTATTCCTGAAAAGGCAGAAGCAACGGGTGCTCTTAAATCAAGTTGGTCATATTTTACCATTCCTGTAAGAACTAATGAAACAAGAATGTATAAAACAGTACAAATAACTAATGATGCAATAATAGCAAACGGAACATCTTTCTTAGGATTGATAGCTTCGCCAGCTTGTGTAGAAACTGCATCAAAACCGATATAAGCAAAGAATACAATTGTTGCTGCTGTAATTACTCCCGACCAACCAAAATGCGAATCACCTTTTTCATCAATTATTTCAGCAGGAATAAATGGATGCCAGTTTGCAGTATCAACATAAAATGCTCCAACAATAATTACAAATAACACAACTGCAACTTTTACAACAACAATAATATTGTTTGTTCGTGCAGCTTCTTTAATTCCTTTTACTAAAATCATTGTAACTACCCATGTAATAAGGAATGCAGGAAGATTAAATGCAAAGCCCATATCTGTTACTGGCTGACCCGATGCAACTAATGCTGCTATTTTTTCTTTTGCTGTAATAGGGTCGTTCATTAACCAAATTGGCAAATCAATATGAAAGAGATGTAATAACTTTTCGAAATATCCACTCCATGCAACAGCAACTGTGGTAGCTCCCATCATGTATTCCAAAATTAAATTCCAACCAATGAACCAAGCAAATAATTCTCCTATAGTACCATAAGCATATGCGTAAGCACTTCCTTCAACAGGCAATACAGAAGAAAATTCAGCATAACAAAGTGAAGCAAACATACAACCAACTCCAGCTATAACAAAGGCAATTGCCAATGCAGGACCAGCAAAATTATGTGCTGCAATACCTGTTAGTGTAAAAATACCTCCACCTATAATTGCTCCAATACCCAATGAAGTTAAGCCCCATCGAGTTAATACTCGCTTGAGTTCACTTTTTTTCATATCTGCTTCGTAAGCACTGATTGGTTTCTTTCTGAATAAACTGTTTGACATAGTTATTTTGTTTTGAGTTTATGCGAATGTAAAAATAAAAATGGAATGACAATTTATTTATTGTGCAAATTTTAAATCTTTTATCTTTACCAATTCATGACAACATTAATCATTGCCATATTTGTTATAGGTTACTTAGCCATTGCTTTTGAACATACTATCAAAATCAATAAAGCTGCCTCAGCATTATTGACTGGTGTTTTGTGCTGGGTAGTTTATATTATTTCTTCTGCAGATGCCCACCTTGTTTCAGAACAACTAACGGAACATCTCGGAGAATTATCTGGAATCCTTTTCTTTTTATTAGGCGCCATGACAATTGTTGAGTTGATTGATGCACATGATGGATTTGAAGTAATAACAAGCAGAATTACCACTCAAAACAAAGTAAAATTGCTTTGGATTATTTGCTGGATTGCTTTCTTTTTATCAGCTGTACTTGATAATTTAACTACTGCTATTGTAATGGTATCATTAGTGCGAAAACTTATTGCTGATAAAAACGAAAGATTAATGTTTTGTGGAATGATTGTGATTGCAGCTAACGCAGGAGGTGCATGGAGCCCTATTGGAGATATTACAACCACCATGCTTTGGATTGGAGGACAAGTAACTGCTGTAAATATTATTGTGAAATTATTAATTCCCAGTATAATTTGCTTGTTAGTTCCCTTAATTTTTGTTTCGTTTAAAATGAAAGGCACTTTATCTAGACCAGAAGAAATAAAATCTGATGTTAAAATTTCATCAACTGCTGCCGAAAGAAATATTGTTTTCTTTTTAGGAATCGGAATTTTATTGTTTGTGCCGATTTTCAAAACCATTACCCATCTTCCTCCCTTCATGGGAATATTATTTGGATTAGGAATATTATGGGTAGTACTCGAACTAATGCATCACGAAAAAGATGAAATGAATAAAGACAACCTTTCTGTACAACATGCGCTACGCAAAATTGACACACCAAGCATTTTGTTTTTTCTCGGAATATTAATCGCTATTTCTGCGTTGCAATCGGTTGGAGTGCTTGCTGAACTTGCTCAATGGATGAATACTAAAATTGCAAACACAAGCATTATTGTAATAATTATAGGAGTTCTTTCAGCAATTGTAGATAATGTTCCTTTGGTAGCTGCAAGTATGGGGATGTATGATTTGCAAACCTATCCTCCCGATAGCTATATATGGGAATTTCTGGCATATTGTTGCGGAACTGGAGGAAGCATTTTAATTATTGGTTCAGCTGCAGGCATTGCTGCAATGGGAATTGAGAAGATTGATTTCTTTTGGTATTTAAAACGAATAGCTTT
>CAYPEC010000165.1:0-2317 GCA_964409625.1 uncultured Bacteroidia bacterium
CTTAATGGTCCTGTGGTATCACCTTTTTCAAGCATGTGATTTTGAACATAAATTCCATCGCTGGTTGTAAAGCCAACTTTATAACCATTGTTTTTTACAATATGTGCAATCAATCGGGTAGTGGTGGTTTTCCCATTCGTACCTGTAATAGCAATGATAGGAATACGCGAAGCTTTTCCTGGAGGATAAAGCATATCCATAACAGGAGCAGCCACATTTCGCGGAAGTCCTTCGGAAGGAGCTAAGTGCATTCTAAATCCGGGTGCGGCATTCACTTCTAAAACAACTCCTCCATTTTCTTTTAATGATTGAGTTAAATTTTTTGCCATAATATCAATACCGCAAACATCCAATCCAATTACACGAGCAATTCTTTCTGCCAAGAATATATTTTCAGGATGCATCATTTCTGTTACATCTATTGAAGTTCCACCTGTACTCAAGTTTGCAGTAGATTTTAAATAGACAACTTCTTTTGCTACAGGAATAGTATCAACTGTATATTTTTTCTTTTCTAATAAATCTAAAGTATCTCTATCAACTGTAATTTCAGTAAGTACGTTTTCATGACCATAACCTCTTCTTGGGTCTTTATTTGTTTCTTCAATTAATTGTTGAATAGTTTGCTTGCCATCGCCTACAACATTTGCAGGGACTCTTTGTGCAGCAGCCACAACTTTATTATCAATAACTAAAACTCTGAAATCAAATCCTGTAATAAATCTTTCTACAATTACTTTACGAGAATATTTTTTAGCAAAAGCCAAACCAGCAACTGCATCTTCCCAAGTGTTTACATTAATAGACGCACCTTTTCCATGATTTCCATCTAATGGTTTCAATACTATTGGATATCCAATACGGTCAATTGTTTTTTGTAAATCTTCTTCATCAATGCAAATATCTCCTTTTGCAACAGGGATAGAAGCATCGTGAAGCATACGTTTCGTTTCTTCTTTGTTACACGCTATATCAACTGCTATGTTGCTTGTTTTGCAAGTAATAGTCGCTTGAAAACGCATTTGATTTACACCATAACCTAGCTGAACTAAAGAATTAGTTCCTAATCGAATCCAAGGAATATCGCGAGCTACAGCTTCATCAACAATACTTCCTGTGCTTGGTCCAAGGCGAACATCTTCTCTGATTTCTCGCATTTTTTTCAAATCTGCTAGAACATCATAATCCTCATTATTTACTAATGCCTGTGCAATTTTCACAGCCGATTCAGCAGCGAAAATCCCTACTTTTTCCTCAACATAACTAAATACTACATTATAAATTCCAGGAGTTTTGGTTTCACGGGTTCTTCCAAAGCCGGTTTCCATACCAGCCAGAGATTGCGTTTCAAGAGCAATGTGTTCAATCACATGTCCCATCCAAGTTCCTCTTTCTATTCGCTGAAAAAATCCACCTCTTACTTCTTCAGAGCAGCGATGCTCAATCATGCTTGGAAACATTTTTTCTAAGCGTTCTTTAAATCCTTTGATTTTATTGGTTGGCTCTTGCTCTAACTCTTCCAAATCCAAACGCATTTGAATTAATTTTTTTCTTTTAACACTCCAAATATTTGGTCCTCTAAGGGCTTGAATACTTAAAATCTTCATATCTAAAATTTATTTAATGAAACGCTTGTTGATTTTTTTCGCTAAAAGCAAGTAAATCCTTTCTACAAAAGTGATGTAAGGTAAATTTATTTTTTGGAAAATAAAAATAAAAAATGAAATCGAAGCTCAATAATTCACAACAAAACCTTAATAACTAAGGATTAAATATTTTATTGCGAATTGTTTTTTAAAATACTTTTATCGCATGAATCCAAAAGGAAAACTAATAGTAATAGGCGGTGCTGTTGATAAAGGCAGCTTTACCGAGAAAAATTTCGAAAAGCAAGTTGAGAAAAATTTGAATTTTTTTGAAACTGGGATTTTAAAAAGACTCATCAAAGAATCTAAGAATCACGAAAACTCAAGAATTGAAATTATTACAACAGCTTCTAAAGTTCCTCGAGAAGTAGGACCAGAGTACGCAAGAGCATTTGAATATTTGGGTGCAAAAAATGTTCATGTGCTTCACATTGAAAAGAGAGAAGAAGCGATGGAACAGCACAACATTGAAAGAGTTAAAAATGCAGATGTTGTAGTGTTTACAGGTGGAGATCAACTTCGCCTAACTTCAATTTTAGGCGGAACAGAAATTCATAATTTATTGATTGAAAAATACAAAAACGAAGATTTTATTTTTGCTGGAACTTCTGCAGGTGCTGCTGCTGCTTCAAATAGCATGATTTACCAAGGCTCGAGCAGTGAAGCATTGT
>CAYPEC010000166.1:0-2305 GCA_964409625.1 uncultured Bacteroidia bacterium
TCTTCCAACAACTAACAACCAAGAGCCATCAACCAACTTACGCTGCTATCAAATCGAAGTTACGGGTAATGGTAGTACCTGTTGGAACTTCAACTTGAAGCGATTGTGGTGCGAAGCCATCTTTTACAATGCTGATTGTATAATTACCGTGAGGTATTACACCAAAATCGTATCTGCCTTCTTCATCTGTAACCACACTTTCGGCAAGTTCAGGAATTGAAACCACTGCACCTGCTAAAGGTAAGTGAGCAACTCCTGTACTTATTGTTCCTTTGATGTCAGCTAAGTGATGAGCAAATATTTCAAGCACATCATCAAATACATACTTGCTTTTCTTTGCTGGCTCGCTGCGGAAAATAAATTGCCCATCTAAAAACATTTCCATCACTTGCTCATGTATTCCATTGTTTGCAGCAACTTTAGCAGCTGTTTGAATGCGAATATCTTCTTCTATTTTAGTAAAAGATTTCAGCGCAGTTGCAAACAAGTTTTTGAGCGTAGTAAATGTTGCAGGAAAACTTGCTGGCATGTTTTTTTCAAACTTCAAACGCACTTCGTTTTCATTAATAAATGCTAAACCATCATTCATTAATGCTTTTACTGCATCCGAGTTTCCAGCAGCAGCATCGGCATAGTAGGGCATGCCCGCAGCATCCAATTTGGCTTTTTCCAACTCACCACCATAGGCAGTGTGGATATACATTTTTAATGCTTGCCATTGGATTAGGCATCCAGCGGCAGTTTCTTTTACTGCAAGCAATGCTACTTTGAGATGCGAATTACGCACATGCTCATCGGGCAATGCCTCAGCAGCATCTACTGCTAACAAGCGAGCATCAATGAATGCATTGTTGTAGCGCGCTTTAAATGCTGAAAATTTTGACAACTCCGAACGACAGTTTTCCCAACCGGTTCGGCATACCTCATACAACTCTGGTTGTGTGCAGTGGTACTTTGAACTTTCTGTTTTCATAACACCTAGTGTTAAATTGCACAGGCACTATTGCCTTGCGCTCAGTTTACACATCTTAAATTTTTTTATGTTTCAACCTAAGTAGTTATGATTCATTCGTTCAATTGTTTATTTGTTCACTAGTTTATTAGTCTATTCGTTTATTCGTCATTGCGAGTGATTAGCGAAGCAATCTCTTTTATTATTCTTGTTTCTTGGCTCTTAATTCTTGAATCTTTTTGAATTTAAACGCTTGTACCCCCACCTATGGTTACGTTTCAGGAGGAAAATATTTTTCAGAAAGTTTTTAACTCAAACAATATTTTTATTTCTTTTCCGTTTTTGGCGGGTTTTAAAAATGAGTGTCGTGTTTCTTGTAAATACCTATGTGCTCCCGGTGCTTCGGGAGACATAAGCCATAAAAGAAGGGGAGGTAATTAATTTATTAACGGTTTGCGGCTTGCCGCTGTGCGATTTGGAACTTAAGATATGTATGTAAAACAAATGCTTATTGCCAAATCACAATACTAATGTACGAAAATGTAAGCATAGCGGCAAGGTGCTGTTAGTGGCCGTTTTTCGGACTATCAATTAATATGATAGGTTCTCAAGCGTCCTTCGAAAACTCTGCATTGAGGATCTGGTGTATTTTGAAATGAGGTTCTTACTATTCCAATATTCTCAGCATATTGTTTATCATGAATATCATAAATTCCAATACATCCCCAGTTTCCAACAAGATTTACAACTACATACGCTGCGTTTATTGTTCTGAAAGTCCCTGCCGGAACAGTAACCATTTCTCCAATGTCAATCATTTTGCAATAACCCATAGTTGTTCCGCTTGTCGGATACCAAGTATATAATGTGTCAATATAGTTGTTAGCTGAAGAGTAAATGCGTCCCGATGTATCGATTAGATAACCGCTGGAGTCTCTTGAGTACCCGCGAGTCGGAGCGCCACCAAACCAACCGCCAACCCCAATTGCGAAGGTGTCTGTGCCTATAAGCGTGTCGCCAACAATGGAAATGCTGTCTGTGATGTTAAGAAAAGTAGAGTTGCCGGAACTGTCTACGATATACCAGTCATAAACCCAATAACTACCAATTGTCATTGGAAAATAGTTTGGAATTGCAGCGGATGTTGAATTTTCTGGAATTGCTACGTCTTTTGAGCAAGACGCGAAAGTAATTATGATTACGAAAGCTGTAAATATTTTCATCAGAGAACAAACGTAATTATTGTGATTTTATTTTAAATGGCCACTAACGGTTGGCAGCTACAAGCTGTGCGGATTTAATTGCACTACTCTATACTTAACCGATAAACTTTACTAAATGTAATGAACTTTA
>CAYPEC010000167.1:0-2255 GCA_964409625.1 uncultured Bacteroidia bacterium
GCGTTATCATTAATGATTTGAACGAAGACTACTACAAAAAATATTATTACAAATCCGCAAGACCTTAATAGAAATTATAAATGATGAATTATAAATTGAAAAATATTTTATTGTTGTTGTGTTTTCTTATTGCAAAAGATTCTTTTTCTCAAAAGCAAGATTCAACAGAAGTTCCTGATAACGCTATTCAACTTTGCAAAGAAAATTTAAAATGGGTAGATGCCCCTGCTCCACTTCCTGCTGGGGCTAAGATGTGTATATTAGAAGGTAGTCCGAAGAAAGAAGGCGCATTTACCGTTCGATTTATTTTACCTCCTAATTTTAAAATCCCTGCGCACTTTCATTTAAAAGATGAACGAGTTACAATTATTTCGGGTGATTTATTTATTGGTTTCGGAGATGAACTAAATATAAATAAATCTACAAAGTTCACTTCTGGATGCTATTATGTAAACCCTGCTGAATCTCATCATTATGTGTTTACCAAAAAGAAAGAAGCCATAATTCAAATTAACGGAATTGGACCTTGGAGCTTTGAGTATTTGAAAAAATAATTCCTACTTATTTCAATAGCTTACTACTTTTACCCAGCAATCAGAATTTATGCAAAATAAAAAAGCACTCTCCTTTATATTTATAACACTTGTTATTGATTGCATAGGATTAGGAATTATAGTTCCGGTAACACCAAGTTTAATTAAAGAACTTATTGGTGGAGATATTAATACCGCTGCTATTTATGGAGGTTGGCTTGCTTTTTCGTATGCAATTATGCAATTCATTTGCTCCCCTATACTTGGTGGGTTAAGCGACAGATTTGGAAGAAGACCTATTATCTTGCTTTCTTTGCTTGGCTTGGGTATTGACTATTTATTTTTATCCGTTGCTCCTAATATTTTTTGGTTATTTATTGGTAGAATCATTGCTGGAATTGGTGGAGCAAGTTTTACAAGCGCAACTGCATACATTACAGATGTAACAACTCCTGAAAAAAGAGCGCAAGGTTTTGGAATGATAGGAGCTGCATTTGGTATAGGTTTCATACTTGGTCCATTATTAGGAAGTTTACTAAGTACATTTGGCCTAAGAGCTCCGTTTGTAGGTGCAGCGATACTTTCCTTACTAAATTTTGTTTATGGTTATTTTGTATTACCCGAATCACTGGCTCTTGAAAACCGCAGAAAGTTTGATTGGAAAAGAGCAAACCCTGTAGGTTCTCTGCTGCATCTGAAAAAACATCATCCATCAATAATTAAAATTATTATAGCCATATTTCTGGTTTATCTTGCTGGAAATGCAATGCCATCCATCTGGACATATTTTACTATTTATCAATTTGGCTGGAACGAACAATGGGTTGGCTATTCCTTAGCATTTGTAGGGCTGTGTGTTGGAATTGTTCAGGGAGGATTGATACGAATTATTGTTCCGAAAATTGGACAGAAGAATGCTGCTTTTATTGGTTTCTTCCTATATTTTATTGGATTTAATTTATTTGCCTTTGCAAATCAAAGTTGGATGATGTTTGCCTTTATAATTCCTTATGCTTTGGCAGGGATTACAGTTCCTTCGCTGCAAGGCATTGTAACTTCACAGATTGAAGCCAATGCACAAGGAGAATTGCAGGGAACAATAACAAGTTTAATTAGTTTAACTTCCATTTTAGGTCCGCTGTTAATGACAAACTTGTTTTATCATTTCACCAAAGATACAACAGCAATACACTTTCCGGGAGCTCCATTTTTTGCCGGAGGATTGCTCACAATTGTTGCAATAATTATAGTTTTGCCTACGCTTCGAAAAAAATAGATTTCCTTGATTTATCTTTTGCGCTTATTTGCAAGCCACAAAAGCAATGGAGGCAGCAGAAGTAAATCGGCAAAAACAGCTACAAAAAGAATAATACTTACCAGAAATCCAAAATAGAAAGTGCTTTCAAAGTCGGATGCAATAAGGGTTAAAAAGCCTCCACTTAAAATTAAGGCAGTTACCACAACAGCTTTTCCGGTTGAGATGTAGGTTCTTTTGATTGCATACAACAAACTCCTACCCTTTGCCAGTTCAAGTTTTAAACGCGATAGAAAATGAATGGTATCATCGGTTGAAATTCCAAATGCGATGGAGAAAATAATAGAAGTAGATGCTTTCAAATCAATCCCTGCAAAGCCCATAAAACCGCCAATAAGTATCATTGGAATAATGTTAGGAATAATAGAGATGATAACCATTTTGGTAGAACGATGAATAAAGGCAAT
>CAYPEC010000168.1:0-2246 GCA_964409625.1 uncultured Bacteroidia bacterium
GTTAATCAACCGATTACTTTTACCGATAATACTACATTGGGCGATGGAGCTTTAGTAAGTTGGCAATGGGATTTCGGTAATGGTACTGTGCAATCTACCTCATCCAATAATATTTCTTTTTCATATATTAATCCTGGAACCTATCCTGTTACTATGACTGTTACAGACGCTAATGGATGTACAAGCGTTAAAGTTATAAGCATAACTGTTTTACCTCAACCAATACTAACTGCTACAAATTCTGGGTTAATAAGTTGTACAGCTCCATTTACAGTAAATTTCACAAACACGTCAACTACATTTTCTAATACAACATGGCTTTGGAACTTTGGAGATGGACAAACATCAACATCTCAGAATGGAAGTAATACATATGCTGCGGATGGAACATATACTGTTACGCTTACTGCGTTTCAAGGAGGATGTTCTGTAACTACCACAATTGCTACTGTTTTAGTAGGAGGCATTGTAGCTGACTTTACTGTTAGTAACAATGAAATTTGTCAAGGTGGTTCTATAACTTTTACTAATTTGTCTTCTCCAAATTTATCTTCCAGTTTTTGGACATTTGGTGATGGCGGAACTTCATCTTCTACCCCAAATGTTACATATACTTATGGAACTGCTGGCACTTTTAATTCTTTTTTAATCGCAACTGATGTCAATGGCTGTAAGGACACTACAGTCATTGAAACAATTATTGTACACCCAACCCCAACTGTTACTTTTGTAGCTGATGATTCAACAAGTTGTTCTGCACCCTTTACTCCTAACTTTACGCCAACAGGAGGAGGAACATATACTTGGAATTTTGGAGATGGAACGCCAACAGTAACATCAACTGGAGATACTACACATACATATACATCTGAGGGTTCCTATACTGTTTCAGTTACCTATACAGATACCAACGGTTGTGTAACCACATTCGTAAAGTCGAACTACATAAACATTTCGTTCCCTATTGCTAGATTTACCGCAGATATTAGAGAAGGCTGCGATACATTGACAGTTAATTTTACAGATTTAAGCACATCTGCCGACCCTATTGTTCAATGGAACTGGAGTTTTGATGCAATCACTTGTGGACCTGCAATTCCACCTACATCTACATCTCAAAATCCTACAGTTGATTTTCCTCAAGGAACTTATAATGTAACGTTAATAATAACAACCCAAACAGGTTGCAAGGATACGCTCAAAAGAGTAAAATATATTAAAGCTGGTGTTAAACCTATTGCAGATTTTACTGTATCTCGCGATACTGTATGTCATGGGGACACACTTCAGTTTATAAATTTGTCAACAACGCCTGGTTGTACAGGAGTTACTCAACCAGATTCAATGAAATGGACCTATGCGTATTTCGATCCAATACTTGACCCAAATCCTCCGGTTGGTCCTCCTGCTCCTCCTGGTGAATTTCTCGGACCTATCCCAGCTTATAATCCTCCGCCTTGGGATACTGATAATGATACTTTAGGAACATGGAATACTCGATTGATAGTATGGGATAGAGGATGTTCGGATACCTTAATAGAAAGAGATTTTTGGACAATAGTTGGACCGCTTCCACTATTCAATGTTTTTCACGATTGTACTAATCCTCTTCAATATATTTTTAGGGGTTATCCTAAAGATGCCGATTCTTTGGTTTGGAAAGCAGTTGATCAGTTCGGAGTTGCAACTATTTTAGCTCAAGGACCTGATTTAACAGGAGCATTAGATATTACAGACAATGATACAATAACTTATACTTTTCCATCACCTGGTCAGGCGTATGATCCTTATACTATTTGGTTAGTAACATATAGCTATGATTGCCCTTCGGTTGATGATGGAGCTTGTTTATGTAAAGATTCGGTTCAGGTTTCTATAAATGTTTCTGAACCTTTGGCTGGCTTAAATGTAATTCCTAAATATGTGTGTAGAGGTTCTGCAATTTCTGTAACAGATACTTCTTATTGTGCAGCTCCTAATCCTGTTTTTATTGACTTTGATGATGCAAGTACTACTTCTATTACTGCTGGAACTGGCACATCCCATTTTTATAATACGAATGGAATATATGACCTATCTGCTACCATAACTGACATTAATGGTTGTGTTGATATTGTTGTATATCCGATTACCGTGTTTGGTCCAATACCTGGATTTAGCTCTATCGATACGACAGGTTGTGTACCTTTCACAGTTACTTTTAGAGATACTTCCATATCTGATTCTACTATTGTTCAACGTATTTG
>CAYPEC010000169.1:0-2212 GCA_964409625.1 uncultured Bacteroidia bacterium
TGCGATGGGCTTGCAATTTTTTCAAATTAATCATGATGGCTTATTTTACTTTATCTATATTTTATTTTTCTCGATTAATCATGGGGCTTATAAGGGCAGTTTAGGCAGAATAGGATTTGCATTCTATGGTTTCGGATAAGCTCATTAGTGCATGATAAAATTCAAGCCATAGAACGTGAGAGACCATTTGACGAAGACAAGAAACAAGTAGATGTAATAATGAATGACCAAACGTTCTTAAACCGCATCACAATCGACCCAGGCATATCTTTTGGCAAACCCACCATACGTGGACTGCGCTATTCTGTTGAGTGGCTGCTCGAATTATTAAGCTCAGGCATGTCTAATGATGAAATCCTTGCTGACTATGAAGACCTTCAAAAGAAGATATTCGGGCTGTCTTGCTATATGCAACACGCTTGAGTCGAGTAAAGCGTGTGAGCATGTGATTGTGCAAATATAGTTTTTATTAAATCTAGGCGATACCTCAAGATACATCTTCTCTTTGCACTTTGTTAATATAGAATGGGCGGCTTGATGGATTATCGCGCGAGATTTTATTCAAGAAGAATAGAGTTTATTATAGTTTAATATTTTGATGAATAATATGAAAATATACAATCGAAAATTCTACGGATTGGTTACATTTATCTTCACTTTAATAAACTCACGCGCGTTGATTAATTTACTTAATAAAATCTCTCGTCACATAGTTAAAAATGAATTCTTGTTTTTCTTATTAGGCAAACTGTACAACGATCTTTTTATGTGGGACGAATCTATCGTCTGTATAAGAAAAATGATCGCAATTAATCCGCATAACCCCAAGTACTACTGGGATTTGGGTGTAATGCTTTTTATTATTGGAAGATACAAGGAAGCATTAACTGAATTCTTGTTTCTAAGTCAATCAAAAAACCTTAAGATTTCTAATAATGAAATGGCAGCTTGCACAGCAATGATAGGCAGAGTTTATCTTTATATGGAAAAATATAAAGATGCTGAGGAAATGTTATTACGCGCACGGGTTGACGCACCATGGGATTTAGATATATGCAAAGGCATGGTGGATTTATATTATTTCACGGAAAGATTCGGCGAAATTGCTAAATTGCTTGAAAGTAATATCGAAAAATATCCAACTTTGTATCCGCTTTATATTTGGTTGGCTCAACACAAACATTATTACAACAATGATATTAAAGGCGCATTAGAATTGTATTTACAGGCATTTGCATTAGTAAACCGTCCGGAGATTAGACTCTATTGCAATTACTTTGTCGCTTCCAATGAAATAGTAATCGACTATTATGATGATTATATAAACGCTATTGCCAATATTGAAGGGGAAGATAAAGCCCTAATGTTTATATACCTTCTTTCAAAAGAAAAAAGAAGTAACCGCCGCGAAATAAAATTGTATTTAATAAAGCATTATCTACGAGCTAAAAACTTTTATTTAGCAGAAATCAAAGCAATGGAATTTGTCAAATCTGAGAAAAATTCTCCAGAAGGGTGGTCATTATTGGCTTTGGCGCAATTACGGAAAGGAAGATTTGACGATTCGCTGAAATCTATAAACACTGCGTTGTCTATCAATAACACCTATATCTTTACCTTGGATGCACTTGCGGAAATTCAAATTGAATTAAAACTCTGGAGTGACGCTATAAACACTCTCGAGCAAATTATCGCTATATTTCCCTTAACCCCAGTTTGGATTGAAGAACTTGGCTATGTTTATGGAAAATTAGGTGATTTTGAAAAAGCCCAATATTTATATGAAAAAGCACTGGGGGCTGATCCCTTGAACGCAAATGCTTGGGTAGATTTAGCTAGTATATATCTATCACAAGAAAAAAATAATCAGGCAAAATCCGCATATCAAAAAGGCCTTAGCTACGATTGGATAAGTACTGAAAAGAAAGAACAAGCCGAATTGGGCTTAAAAAAATTAACTCAAAGTAAGACCCGATAAGATGTTTTTTCTTTGGGCATAGTTTTTTTTATATTACCAAGACATCGCCATGAAAAAGTCGAGTGATTGCAACGACTACTCCCTAAATTCTTCCCCAAAAAACCATTCTCAAGAATTACCCTCCTTTCTTCTCTCAAATGCTATACTTAAATTTACAACTTTCCCTGCCCATCCCCGTTTATATAGAAGATTTTGGGATAAAACTACCTTAAAGGATAAAACATGAAGAATAGA
>CAYPEC010000170.1:0-2207 GCA_964409625.1 uncultured Bacteroidia bacterium
AGGTTAATCCAATCGTTTAATTCTTTTTCGTAAGATGCTTTTTCGTTTTTGTTAAGTGTTTCAGTTTTCATTACTCGTTTTAAAGTTTTAGTGGTTGATGCTAATTGGTTAAAATTAAAAAGAGAAAACTTGCGGTTTTCTCTTTTTAAGAAGTATGTGAAGGTTATCCTAAGTAAGCTTTCAACAGCTTACTTCTTGAGTTATGGCGCAATCTTCGAATTGCCTTTTCTTTTATCTGACGAACACGTTCGCGAGTTAAATCAAACTTAGCTCCAATTTCTTCAAGTGTAAGTCCGTGATTCATTCCAATACCAAAGAATAATATAACCACATCTCTTTCTCTTTCAGTAAGAGTAGAAAGGGAGCGTTCAATTTCTTTTTGTAATGATTCGCTTATAAGTAACTGGTCAGCGCGAGGAGAATCATGGTTAATCAATACATCTGATAAGCTGCTATCCTCTCCATTAATAAGAGGAGCATCCATTGATATATGTCTTCCAGAAACACGCATGGTGTCTGCAATTTTATCTTCAGGTATTTCAAGTAGTGTAGAAAGTTCATCTGCACTTGGCTCACGCTCGTATTCTTGTTCTAATTTAGAGAATGCTTTGTTAATTTTATTTAATGAACCTACTTGGTTTAGCGGCAAACGTACAATTCTTGATTGTTCAGCCAATGCTTGAAGAATTGATTGGCGAATCCACCATACAGCATAAGAGATGAATTTGAAACCTCTTGTTTCATCAAAGCGTTTTGCAGCTTTAATTAATCCTAAATTCCCTTCGTTAATTAAATCGGGTAAGCTTAATCCTTGATTTTGGTATTGTTTAGCAACCGATACCACAAAACGCAGGTTTGCTTTGGTAAGTTTTTCTAACGCTACTTGGTCTCCATCACGTATTTTTTTTGCTAATACTACCTCTTCGTCAGCAGTTATAAGTGGCTCACGACCAATTTCTTGAAGGTATTTATCTAAAGAAGCACTTTCGCGATTGGTAATCGACTTGGTTATTTTGAGTTGTCTCATTTAAATATATTTAGGTTTCTAAAAAGTTCCGCAAAGGTAAGTCATTAAAACGGTAAAGTCAATAGTATTATTGTTATACTTAATTAACAAAATAAAAACCACAGACTATTCAGATTTTCAGGATTATAAATAGCCCATGGTTTAAAAATTAAATTCCGAATCCGTAATATGCTTTTAATCCGTTGGAATAAACACCTTCAATCAGCACTCCTCCTTGCTTGTTTTTAAGAGCGATTTTCAAATCTTCTGCAGAGGTTACTTTTTTTCTGTCAATAGAGGTAATAATAAATCCTTCTTTAATTCCAGCAGCTCTTAGTTTTCCTGAATTAAGATTTTTAACTCTAACACCGCCATCAATCCCTAGCTTTTTCTTTTCATCTGATGAAATAGTTTCAAACGAAGCTCCTAATGCTCCAATTGTTTCTTCCTCAGCTTCGTGCTTTACTATTGAGGTATTGCCATCTTTGTTTCTTAGTGTTACAGGGATTTTTTTTTCTGAATTATCTCTGATTAGCGTTACCATTACTTTTTCTCCAGGTCTGAATCGGCTTATTTGTTCTTGTAATTCAGGAACATTATTTACGTCCACTTCTCCAACTTTTGTTATTACATCTCCTTCTTTTACCCCCGATTCTTTTGCTGCGCCTCCATCTGTAAGCCCATTTACATATACTCCTTTGAGGGATTTGATGTTTTTTTCTTCAGCAAGTTTAGAATCTAAATCTCGAATGCTTACACCTATAAATGCACGTTGAACTTCGCCAAATTCCATAAGGTCTCCAACAATTTTCTTTACAATGTTAACAGGGATAGCAAATGAATATCCTGTGTAAGAACCAGTATTGGAAGCGATAGCTGAATTTATCCCTACCAATTGCCCAGTAGTATTAACAAGTGCACCTCCACTGTTGCCAGGGTTTACAGCAGCATCCGTTTGTATGAAAGATTCTACAGCAGGAAGCCTCTTGTCTTTATCACCTACAATAATATTTATGTTTCTTGCTTTTGCACTTACAATACCTGCAGTAACAGTAGAAGTAAGATTAAATGGATTGCCAACTGCCAAAACCCATTCTCCAATTTTCACATCATCTGAATTTCCATAAATAATAAAAGGAAGATTTTGTTCCTTTATTTTCAAAAGTGCTAAATCTGTTGCGGGGTCTTTGCCTATAACTTC
>CAYPEC010000171.1:0-2203 GCA_964409625.1 uncultured Bacteroidia bacterium
TAAACTTCAAAGGCATGGAAAATGGGAGTTTTACTCAGATGATGCCAATACAAAAATTACCAGCAAAGGTAAATTTAAACATGGAGACGCTATAAAAACATGGCTCTATTACCGAGCTGATAGCTCATTAGAAAAAAAGGGAAAAACCACCTTTTTTAAAAAGAAAATAAAAACCACATTCTATCATCCTAACGGAAAAATATACAGAAAAGGAAAAGCGAAAATGGTGGATGAACCCGATGGAGTTCATTACTACTGGTATGGCAAATGGAAATACTATAATGAAAATGGAAAATCTACTAAGATAGAAACCTACATTATGGGTAAGCTGGTAGAAGAAATAGAATTAAAATAATTTATTAGCTTTGTTGCCCTGAAAAAAGAATAAAACAATGGCTACAACTAATTTTTCCCTTTCAAAAATTGAAGAGTTGCTAGGAAGCAATGCAAGTTTATTAACCTATACTTGCAAAACAATAAATAAAGACCAACTACACTTACCAAGTGCCGATTTTGTTGAACGTATTTTTTCTATCAGCAACCGAAGTGAAAAGGTAATTAATAATCTTAAAAGATTATATAACCATGGACGTTTGGCAGGCACTGGATACTTATCTATATTACCCGTAGATCAAGGTATAGAGCATTCTGCAGGAGCATCATTTGCACCAAGCCCTATGTATTTCGACCCTGAAAACATTGTAAAGCTAGCAATTGAAGGTGGATGTAACGGGGTAGCTTCAACCTTTGGTGTACTTGGAACCGTTTCTAAAAAATATGCAGATAAAATTCCTTTTATTGTTAAAATTAACCACAACGAATTTTTAAGTTATCCTAATAAATACGACCAAATACTTTTTGGAACTGTAGAAAGCGCTTATAATATGGGTGCTGCTGCTATCGGAGCAACAATATATTTTGGCTCTCCTGAATCGCCAAGACAAATAACAGAAATTGCAATGGCTTTTGAAAAAGCACATCAACTTGGTATGGCTACCATACTTTGGTGTTATACCCGTAACAATGCTTTCAAAAAAGATGGTGTAGATTATTCTACTTCTGCTGATTTAACTGGACAAGCAAATCACCTTGGAGTAACAATTCAAGCCGATATTATCAAACAAAAACTTCCGACAAACAATGGAGGTTACACAGCATTAAACTACGGGAAAACACATGCTAAAGTGTATTCTGAATTAAGTTCAGATAACCCAATAGATTTAACTCGCTACCAAGTTGCTAATTGCTATATGGGCAGAATAGGTTTAATCAATTCAGGTGGAGAATCAAAAGGAGCAACCGATTTATCAGAAGCACTTGTAACGGCAGTTATAAATAAACGAGCTGGAGGACAAGGATTAATTTTAGGAAGAAAAGCTTTTCAAAAACCAATGAAAGAGGGAGTAGAATTACTAAATGCTATTCAAGATGTGTATTTGAATAAAGAAGTAACGATAGCTTAAACTATTTACGATTTACAAATGAGCTGGTTTAAAAGAATAAAAGAAGGAATAACAACTACTACAAAAGACAAAAAGGAAACCCCTGAAGGTCTTTGGTATAAATGCCCTTCATGCAAAAAAATAACTACATCTGCAGAACATGCAACTAATCTTTTTGTATGTCCAGAATGTGATTATCACGAAAAACTTGGCTCACACGAATATTTTGAAATCATTTTCGATAATGATGAATTTATTGAACTTGACGAAAACCTTTCATCTGGCGACCCTTTAGTTTTTACCGACACAAAAAAATATACCGATAGAATAATAGACACCCAAAAGAAAAGCGGACTGAAAGATGCTTTGCGAACTGGTGTAGGCAAAGTTGATGGAAGCGACTTGGTTATTTGTTGTATGGATTTTGCATTTATTGGTGGTTCAATGGGCTCAGTGGTGGGCGAAAAAATTGCCAGAGGAATTGACTATTCTTTAAAACATAAAATTCCATTTATGATTATTTCAAAATCAGGTGGAGCAAGAATGATGGAAGCAGCATTTTCATTAATGCAAATGGCTAAAACATCAGCTAAACTTTCTTTATTAGCAAAAAATGGCATTCCCTATATCTCTTTTTTAACTGACCCTACAACAGGTGGTGTTACGGCTTCTTACGCAATGCTTGGAGATTTAAACATTGCCGAACCTGCTGCACTTATTGGCTTTGCAGGACCAAGAGTTGTAAAGGAAACAATAAAAAA
>CAYPEC010000172.1:0-2197 GCA_964409625.1 uncultured Bacteroidia bacterium
CTAGAATAAAATACTTCTATCTCTTTATCTGTAATAAAAATTTCATCTTTTGTTTGATGTCGCAATCTGCGAGTAAAAAAAGCAAACTGATTATCAGGAGAAATAATAGGTAGATATTCATCTTTGGTTGTTGAAATACCATCTAGTATAGATGGTTCAAAAGGAACAGGATGTGCAAATATTTCTTGATAGAATTTTGCATACTTCAACATTTGCTTTGCGTTGTATAAATAAGATTCATAATCTTTTTTAGAAAACTTCTTATCGTCATCATCCGAAAAATTTACAAACTGCTCAAGGTATTTAATAGCGTCTTCATATTTTTCTTGCTCATAATAACTAAATCCTAAAAAATAGTATGGGTCTGAATGAAACTTTGGACAAAGGGTTACGACTTTCAGAAAATATTCTTCGAGTGATTTATATGTACCTCCATCCGTATTAATTGTCCTGATTCTTTCTTGCGCATAAGCAAAGTTGGCATCTACATAATCAGGTTCTTCTTCCAAGCATTTTTTCAAAAAAGACATGCGCTGCTCTTTCTCATATTTTTTCTTATCTGTTCCTTTTTCATAAAGCTTTTGGACTTCTTTATTTGAAGTACCAGAACAAGATTCTTCTTGCGAATAAATATTTAGTGAAAGAAAAAAAAGAAAGAAAAATATTTTCTTTATCATCATATATTCAAATATTACTGCAACTTAGCATCAGCCTTGGCCTTTGCGTCAAGCATTAGCGCATCTGCTTTTTTATTTGCTTCATCAACTATTTTTTGCGTTTGCTTATCTACTTCTTTTTTAGCAGCTGGTGAAGCAGCTTTAGCAGCCATTTTCTGAATTGGATTTTTTATTCCTTCTACATTTTTATCTATCGCTGCATAGCCTTCTGTTTTTGTTTTTTCAGCTAATGCTGCAGCTTCTGCTTTAATTTTATCTGCTTGTGCTTGGGCGTCAGCCATAATTTTGTCTGCTTCAGCTTTTGCTTTTTCTTTTCCTTGATCAATTAATTTATCTTTTTCCTGATTAATCAAATCCTGTACCTGAGTTTTTACATCTTCTTTAGAACCTAATAAATCTGTTTTAACAGTAGGGTCTGTAACCGTTCCGCCAAACAAAGCTTTAATATTTACTTTATCTCCAAGACTTAAATTACCACCCTTGCTATTTGCCTTTGCCAACAATCCATCCAATGCAGCATTTGCAGCACCTCCAAACTCTGAACGAGGAATTACCATATTCATTGTATAATCTATTGTTTGATCAATACCGCTTGAACCACCCATTTGTGCTGTGATGTTGCCCATCTTAATATTATAAGGCTCTGTATAAACTCTTCCGTCTTTTATTCTGTATGAAATATTCAAATCAGATAAATTCAATTCTCTAAATTTATCGCTCTTTAAAACATCTCCTAATTTTTTCATCGGACCAAAATCTTTTACCACAACTTGTTTTGTTTGAAGTTTTCCCTCTCCTTGCATAGTACTATATACTGGTTCCATTTTAGAATTCAAATCTGTTTTCAATTTTAATTTTGTAGAAAATGCACCTGTAGTATATTTCCCAACTGCTGCAAGCTTTTCAACAGTATTAAAAGTTTTTACCGTTAGAGGAATATCGAAATTTGAAATATCCATATCAAAATCCATTTTAGGAGCTTTAATATTTTTCGTGTCGTATCTTCCACTCAAATCCATGCTTCCTTTCAACATATTCATTTTTAAATGACTCATGTCAATTGCATTGTCTTTTATTTTAACCAATCCGGCAACATCTGTCATCTCCATATTATCATAAACAATTTTACCAATCTTAGAAGTCATAGCAAAATCAATATTTCCTGGCACTTCAACTACAGCCATTGCAGTGGTATCAGCTACAGCAGCAGATGAATCAGTTGTAGAACTTGTCATAAACTCATTCAAATCCATTAATGTAGAACGCAAATTGAATACACCTTGCAATAAACTATCTTTAAAAACATATTGCATGAAATTTTCAATTTTTCCATCTGCTTGAAAATCGCTTTTCCCAATTTTTGCATCAAACTGAGTTAATTCAACATATTTTGGAGTAAATCCCAAATTCATTTTATTAATCAATACATCATACGGATTTGCTTTACTCTTGTACAACATATCCATAATAATTAACTGACCGCTCGCTTTAAACTCATCGTATTTTTCTTTTTCAATAGA
>CAYPEC010000173.1:0-2172 GCA_964409625.1 uncultured Bacteroidia bacterium
GGAGGAATGCGAAATTCGGTTTTGTCATTAATTTTATTTTTTGTTTTAGGACTGTTTCTCTTGTTTAGAGTTTCAATGAGTAAGAAAGAATGAGTTGATAATTTATAATCCTATGAAATATATTTTCTCTTACAGCAATCCCAATCAACATTTTATAGATATTGAATTTGTTGCAGACAATATTAATTCTTCTGAAACATTGGTACAATTACCTGCATGGCGACCAGGGAGATATGAGTTAGGCAACTTTGCAAAGAATATTCAGAGATGGGCTGCTTATGATGAAAGCGGGAAAGCATTAGCATTTTCAAAAATTAAAAAAGACTGCTGGAAAGTTGAAACAAAAGGCATAAAAGAATTACACATTAAATATAATTACTATGCAGCCGAAATAAATGCAGGTTCAAGTTATTTGGATGAAACGCAATTGTATGTAAATCCTGTAAACTGCTGTGTTTATATTCCAGAAAGAATTAATGAAGCTTGCGAAATTGAATTAAAAATTTCTGCTGATTATAAAGTTGCTACTGCAATGCAAATGGCAAAGGGGAAATCTTCAAGCTATGCTACTAAAGACTTTCATGAACTTGCAGATTCTCCTTTTATTGCTTCTAATAGTTTGCAACAAACTATGTTTGTGCTTGATGGAGTAGAATTTCATTTGTGGTTTCAAGGCGAATGTAAACCAGATATGTCGAAATTGGTAAATGATTTTTTTATTTTTATCAGTGAACAATTTCTGATGATGAAAGAACTTCCTAGCGATGCCTATCATTTCTTTTTTCAAATACTTCCTTACAAATTTTATCATGGTGTAGAGCATTTAAACTCCACTGTTATTGCCTTGGGTCCATCATACAACTTAATGAAAGGAGATTTGTATGATGATTTGTTGGGAGTAAGTTCGCATGAATTATTTCATGCTTGGAATATTAAAAGTATTCGCCCTGCTGAGATGCAGCCTTATGATTATACCAAAGAAAATTATTCTCGATTAGGATATGTTTGCGAAGGTGTTACAACTTATTATGGAGATTTGTTTTTATTTCGTTCAGGAGTATTCAATGAATTTGAATATTTAAAAACAGTTCACGAAAGATTGCAAAAACATTTTGATAATTATGGAAGATACAATCTTTCAGTTGCCGATTCCTCTTTTGATACTTGGCTGGATGGTTATGTAGCGGGAGTTCCAAATCGTAAGACTTCAATTTATGATGAAGGTTCTATTCTTGCTTTTATCACCGATATGTTTATTCGTAAACATTCCGATAATAATTATTCATTGGATGATGTGATGCGTTATTTGTATTTCGAATTTGGCAAAAAACAAAAAGGTTATTCAGAGGCCGATTACAAAAGTATTGTAGAGAAAATGGCGGGACAAAGCATGGATGAGCTTTGGAATTATTATATTCATTCAGCGGTATCATACGAAACTCCTTTGATGGAAGCACTTGAATTTATTGGCTTAGAGTTTAACAGATTGCCTGCTAAAAAATCATATGAAAGATATTTTGGTTTTAAAACAACTCAAACTCCTCTTTCAATTTATAGAGGTGTAGAAGTTGTAAGTGCTGTTCATCCACTCTCAGTTGCTTATCAGGCAGGGCTTGCAGTAAACGATGAAATTATTTCTGTAAACGGAATTTTATTGAAATCAGATTTGGAACAGTGGAGCAAATATTTTGGTAAATCAGAATTGAAATTTCTGGTATCCACATTAGGCAACACACGCGAGATAATTCTGAATCCTTCGCATGATGAATATTTTCCGATTTATTATTTAGAAAAAAAACCTAAAGCCACCGAAGCACAAAAGAAAGCATACCAACTTTGGAGTAAGGCAAGGTTTTAGTTTTAAACAACTGTTAATAGAAACATTTTGCTGTTTCGACAAAATGTTGTTTTTTTACGGTGTAATTAATTAAAAACCAAACCAATTAAAATTAATACTATGGAAGAATCAACTGCTTTACCTCAAGAAAACAAACGCCCCAGTTTTTTAAGCACACTTTGTATCTTAACATTTATCGGAGCTGGATTAATGTTGCTTATGACATTGATGGGGACTTCTAATGCTTTTAAATCTGCTGATGAAATGGCTACTGAAATGATGGATAATATGAGCAAATATGCTGAAGCAAATCCTGCTGTAGCAGATATGATGAG
>CAYPEC010000174.1:0-2172 GCA_964409625.1 uncultured Bacteroidia bacterium
CATCATTAGAATGAGTAATTTCAATTTGTTGTGGCGCACCTGGCTCTCCAGCAACATTTGCCCAGCCAACATACATATTCCCATAGTATGGGCTGTTAGGACTGTTATCAATCCACATACTGCCTTTATCTAAAAAATCAGTACCTGGCAAAGCTTCGGCAACTACAATTTCCTGCCATGTAGCTCCATTATCATCTGAATATGCAATGCTTTGTCCTTTATCAACATTTATGTAATTAACATACATTCTACCCTGCTTATCAATAAATGTAGAAGGATCTCCATCTGAATTTGGAAGATTAAAACTAGGACTTGACCATGTTTCCCCTCCATCCATGGAAATATAAACTGCTACTCCTTCGTGTAAGATTTTGTTATCTTCATCATACCACAAATTATTGTGAGCAGTTAAAATAATATTTGGGTTGTTTGGGTTTATGGCTACAGAGTTTTCGGTAAGAGAATTTTTAAGCGCAGGGTCAGTCAGAGAATTCCAGACAAAAATATCGGCATCATTAACTAAATTTTGCGCTTTTGCAGAAAAAGAAGTAAGGGCTAAAAATAATACAGCAATTAAGTATCGCAAAGTCATTGCGAAGCGCAAGAAACGAAGTGGGAAGCAACCTCTGTGCTTTGCCAACAAAAAATAGCCCTTTTTCATTTTTACTGTTTTATTATTTTTTTACAAACTTTTTCTTTCGCATTTTTTATTTCTATAAAGTAAATTCCATTTTGATAATTGCTCAAATCTATTTCTATTTGTTTCTGATTTCCTATTTCTATTTGTTTCAATTTTTCTCCTAACAAATTGTAAACTGAAACTTGAGATTGCTTCGTCCCGAATGCATCGGGGCTCGCAATGACGATAGTATATTTTCCATCGCTCGGATTTGGATAAACCTGAAACTTGGAACTTGAAATTTTAAACTCTTCCCCCCCAAGTACAATAGGGCAAAGAGATTGCACCTGCAATGGTTCTAATATATCATCAGTTGCTCCGGTACCTGATGCATAAAATCTGCCCCAAGTCCAAAGTGTTTGGTCTGATTTTAATGCCAGATTATGCGCTCCCCCAGCTGCAATTGCTAAAACAGTACTTATTTTGTGAGTTTGAATAGGCACTATTTGATTTATGATAGTGCTATCTCCTAATTGTCCATAATTATTTCTTCCCCAACTCCAAACAGTTCCATCTGATTTTAATGCCACGTCATGTTGATACCCTCCCGATACTGCTACTACATTTGATAGATACCATGTTTGAACAGGGATAAATGAATCGTTCATTGTACTATCACCCAATTCCCCCCAACCATTATTACCCCAAGCCCATAAAGTATTATCTGATTTTATAGCAAAACTATTTGCCGAACCCGCAGAAATTTGTATGACAGCATTAATTTCTTTTGTTTTAACTGGAGTATATTTGGCTATAAATGTACTGTCTCCTAACTGCCCTGCGCCATTTGCGCCCCAACACCAAACGGTACTATCTGATTTTAATGCCATACAATGCCCTGAAGCGGTTGATATAGCTATTACTCCTGTCAATCCAGCAACCTGAGTTGGGTTAGGATTATTTGTAGTAGTTCCATCTCCTAGCTGACCATAAGTATTATCTCCCCATGTCCAAACGGTACTATCTGATTTTAATACCATATTATGAAAATCTCCTGCAGCAACAGCAATTATTCCCGATAAACCAGGAACCTGAATAGGTGCATTTTGGGGAGTTGTAGTCCCATCCCCTAATTGCCCTTCTGCATTTCTTCCCCATGTCCAAACCGAGCTATCGCTTTTTAATGCAATACTATGATAATAACCACCGCCAACCGCTTTTGCAGTTGTTAATGATAAAACCTGCACAGGAAATTCTCTGTAAGTAGAAGTTCCGTCTCCTAATTGACTGGAAGAATTTCCACCCCATGCTTCAATAGTTCCATCATCACAAATAGCCAATGAATGTGCATTGCCAGCAGCAATTGTTTGTGCTTTTGCGGAGGTAAAGGCAAAGAAAAAAACAAAATATACAATTCGTTTCATTTGTTTTAATTATCAGATTTTTGCTTTTTCAATTCTTCAATTTCTTTTTTCATTTCTATTATATACAAAGTAAGTTCTTCCACTTTTTCCAAAAGTTTTGTATTCATCTCTGCAAGCTTAATTCCTCCA
>CAYPEC010000175.1:0-2147 GCA_964409625.1 uncultured Bacteroidia bacterium
GAAGTTATGATTACAATGTGCCAACATCAACATTGAATAAAAATACCAATAAGCCGTATTCTACAAAAGATTTGTCTGCTGAAATAAATTGGGAATTTCCAGCTGCTTTTATTTTTGATTCAAGAGCAACATACACGATGAATGACCAACGCAGTGAAGGATATAACATTAACTATTTAATCTGGGATGCCTCATTAAGTAAAGCATTTTTGAAAAATGAAAATTTAATTTTAGGTGTTGAGGCAAAAGACCTTTTGAATCAGAACATCAGTACAAGAAGAACCGTGAATGACAATGTGATTACAGATACAAAGACAACTATTATTGGTAGATATGTTATGCTTCGCTTAACATATAAGTTTAATAGCAGCAAAAAGAAGGAGGAAGATAATGATTGGTAGAATTTCAATATTTCTTTTTTTGTCATTTACAAGTAATCTATTGTTTTCTCAGGTAACTTCTGGTAAGATTGTGTTTGAAAGAAAAACAAACTTGTACAAAAAATATAAAAGCGATGATATGAAAGAGTGGTTGGGTACAGATAACAAAAACAAAGTTGATGTTTTTGAATTGTATTTTAATGATTCACTTTCTGTTTTTAAACCCCAAGAAAGTGAGTTGAAAGAAAATTTTAGTTGGGCTACAAACAAAAATACTACTTATCAAAACTTTAAGACAAATCAAAAATATACTATCAAAGATGTGTGGGGAGAACAAGTAAATCTTCAGGATAGTTTAACAATTAGAAAATGGAAAATAACCGATAGCAAAAGAAAAATTTGTGGTTACGATTGCCGCAAAGCAATATGGCAAGCAAATGATAGTACGCGCATTTATGCTTGGTATGCCGATGATTTAATAGTGAGCACAGGTCCTGAAAGTTTTAATGGTTTGCCTGGAACAATTTTAGGATTGGCAACCGAAGATGGAGGAGTAATCTATTTTGCAAAATCGGTTACACCTCAAAAAACAGATATTACAATTTTGAATATTCCTAAAACAAAGGGAAGAATCTACACTTCGCCCGAACTTAGAAAAAAGTTAGAAAAACAATATGGAAAGGAAAGCTGGGGAAAAGAAATGCTTCAAACCCTTTTTGATATCTGGTAGATAAAACTAAACTTTCTTCTTCAAGACAACTTCTATAGGTACTCCAGTATAAACAAAATTTGCACGAATTTTATTCTCTAGAAAGCGTACGTATGATTCTCGAACGTATTGAGGCAAATTGCAATAAAATGCAAAATTTGGATTCTTGCCTGGCAGTTGAGTAACGAATTTTATTTTTAAGTCTTTGCCTTTATTTGTTGGCGGAGGTTGATTATCAATGATAGGAAGCATTACATCATTTAGTTTCTTAGTTGATATTTTCCGGTTCTTATTTTCGAAAACATCTCTAGCAAGTTCCATTACTTTCAGGATTCTTTGCTTTGTAAGTACCGAAACAAAAACAATAGGAACATCTACAAATGGAGCTAATTCTTTTTTAATTTTTTCTTCGTATTCCTTAATAGAATTGGTTTCTTTTTTCTCAACCAAATCCCATTTATTTACTACAATTACAATACCTTTTCTATTGCGCTCAGCTAAGTGGAAAATATTTAAATCCTGCGATTCTAAACCAAGTGTAGCATCAATCATAAGCACAACCACATCACAATTTTCGATTGCTTTTACAGAACGCATTACAGAATAAAATTCTAAGTCTTCGCGTACTTTTGATTTTTTCCTAATTCCCGCAGTATCAATCAAAATAAAATCGTGTCCGAAAAATTTATACCGAGTATTAATCGAATCTCTCGTTGTTCCAGCAATATCGGTAACTATATTTCTTTCTTGTCCTAAAAGAGCATTTGTTAAAGATGATTTTCCAACATTTGGTCTACCAACAATCGCAATGCGAGGAACATCTTCCTCTTCCGTTTCTGCTGGAACTTCAATCACTTTTACTAAATCATCTAAAAGTTCTCCTGTGCCAGCACCACTTATGGCAGAAATATTATATAACTCTCCTAGTCCTAATTTATAAAATTCGGGAGCTAAACTTTGTCTATCAATATTGTCAACTTTATTTACTATCAAAAAAGTTTTCTTTCGACTTCTTCTAATCAAATCTGCAACTGCCTCATCATAATCTGTAATTCCAG
>CAYPEC010000176.1:0-2138 GCA_964409625.1 uncultured Bacteroidia bacterium
TTGTGCCAATTTATGAGCCACATTTGGATGTTTTATTTCACAGAAATATTGAAGCGGGTAGATTAAAATTTACAACAGATTTAAACGAAGCCATTGAAAATGCAAAAATTATTTTCCTTGCTTTGCCTACTCCTCCTGGCGAAGATGGCTCTGCTGACTTAAGTTATATTCTTGGAGTTGCAAATGATTTAGGAAAAATAATTAAAGATTATAAAGTAATCGTTGATAAAAGTACAGTGCCTGTAGGTACTGCTGATAAAGTAAAAGCAGCTGTTGGTAAAAATGCAAAATGTGATTTTGATATAGTTTCAAATCCCGAATTTTTGCGTGAAGGATTTGCTGTAGATGACTTTATGAAACCCGACAGAGTTGTAATTGGATGTTCATCTGATAAAGCACGCAAAACCATGGAAGAGCTCTACAAGCCCTATGTTCGCCAAGGAAATCCAATTATATTCATGGATGAAAAATCTGCTGAATTAACTAAATATGCAGCCAACGCTTTTCTTGCAACTAAGATTACTTTCATGAATGAAATTGCCAATCTGTGTGAAAAAATTGGTGCAGATGTAGATATGGTTAGAATTGGAATTGGTTCGGATGATAGAATTGGAAAACGGTTTTTATTTCCAGGAATTGGATATGGCGGAAGCTGCTTTCCTAAAGATGTTCAGGCATTGGCAAAATCTGCTTCCGAAGCAAATTATGATTTCAAAATTTTGTCTTCTGTAATGGATGTGAACGAAAATCAAAAGACAATTATTCTTCCCAAAATAAAATCTTATTTCAACAATAATTTAAAAGGTAAAAAAATTGCTATTTGGGGATTAGCTTTTAAACCTGATACAGATGATATTCGTGAAGCTCCAGCTTTATATATCATTAAAGAATTATTGGAAGCGGGCGCTACAATTTCTACTCACGACCCTGAAGCAATGAAAAATGTAGAAGCTATTTTTGGAAATAAAATTTCTTTTGAAAAAGATGCTTACAACACATTAAAAGATGCAGATGCACTTCTAATCTGTACAGAATGGGCTTTATTCCGTACTCCCGATTTTGATAAAGTTAAATCATTACTTAAAAACAAAGTAATATTTGATGGAAGAAATCTATACAGCTTAAACCAAATGCGCGAACTAGGTTTTTACTATTGTAGTATTGGAAGAGAGATTGTAAAATAAAATTATTATGGCAAAGAAAAAAAGAGTATTAGTTACAGGCGCAGCAGGTTTTTTAGGTTCTCACTTGTGCGATAGATTTATAAAAGAAGGATATTTTGTTATTGGCATGGACAACCTAATAACAGGAGATTTAAAGAATATTGAGCATCTTTTTAAAAATGAAAATTTTGAATTTTATCACCATGATGTTTCAAAATTTGTTTTTGTTCCAGGTGAATTGGATTACATTATGCACTTTGCTTCACCCGCAAGTCCGATAGATTATTTAAAAATTCCTATTCAAACATTAAAAGTAAGTTCTCTTGGAACTCATAATATACTTGGATTAGCTCGTGTTAAAAAAGCGCGTGTTTTAGTTGCTTCTACTTCTGAAGTTTATGGCGACCCTCATGTTCATCCTCAAACAGAGGACTATTTAGGAAATGTAAATAGTGTTGGACCAAGAGGATGTTACGATGAAGCAAAGCGATTTATGGAAGCTATCACAATGGCATATCATACTCATCATGGCTTAGAAACAAGAATTGTTAGAATATTTAATACTTATGGTCCAAGAATGCGACTAAATGATGGTCGTGTATTGCCTGCATTTATTGGTCAAGCATTAAGAGGCGAAGATTTAACAATGTTTGGCGATGGCTCTCAAACCCGCTCATTCTGCTATGTTGATGATTTAGTAGAAGGAATCTATCGTTTACTTTTGAGTGATTATGCTTATCCAGTAAATATTGGAAATCCATCTGAAATTACTATCAAAGAATTTGGTGATGAAATTTTGAAATTGACAGGAGCTAACCAAAAATTAATTTCAAAACCATTGCCTAAAGACGATCCAAAACAAAGAAGACCTGATATTTCATTAGCAAAAAAATTATTGAATTGGGAACCAAAAGTATCTCGAGCAGAAGGATTAAAAATTACTTACGAGTATTTTAAATCTTTATCAAAAGATGA
>CAYPEC010000177.1:0-2134 GCA_964409625.1 uncultured Bacteroidia bacterium
ATTTCTTACGTTTACCCAATAGAAATAACCATTGTGTTTTATAATCGGTACTTTTAACGATTATAAAAAATAAAAATGGTTCATAAAATACTTGAGAATTTAAAAATTGCTTCTTTAAATAAAATGCAATTGGCTGCAATAGAAGCAGCAAAAAAATCAAATGATATTCTTTTGCTTTCTCCTACAGGGTCGGGCAAAACGCTGGGTTTTCTATTGCCTTTATTAAATAATTTAAACCCTGATAGCAAAGGAGTACAAGCCATGATATTAGTGCCATCGCGTGAATTGGCTTTGCAGATTGAGCAAGTTTTTAAACAAATGAATACGGGCTTTAAAGTAAACTGCTGCTATGGAGGACACTCTACTCGAACAGAAAAAAATAACTTAACTCACGCTCCTGCCCTGCTTGTTGGCACTCCAGGAAGAATTGCTTACCATGTTCGAAATAATAATTTTAGTACAGATAGCATTCATACATTGGTATTGGATGAATTTGATAAGGCGTTGGAGTTTGGATTTAAAGAGGAAATGGCATTGATAATTTCCAAATTAACAATGCTCAAAAAGCGCATACTAACTTCAGCAACTAACATGGAGGAGATACCTTCATTTACAGGAATAAAAAAACCTATAGAGCTTAATTATTTAGAAAAAAATTCGCCTACAAAAGATGAACTCAAATTAAAATACCTCCGAGCAGAGGATACAGACAAATTACAAATTTTATTTTCGCTGATATGTAAATTACAAAACAAACCTGCAATTGTTTTTTGTAATCATCGAGATGCTGTGGAGCGCATCAGTGCGCTATTAGCTGGTGATGGATTAGCACATGGAATTTTTCATGGAGGTATGGACCAAGAAGACAGAGAACGTGCTTTAATAAAATTTAGAAATGGAAGTCATCGCCTACTTATTACTACCGACTTGGCTTCGCGAGGGCTTGACATTCCAGAAATAGAAGCTGTAATTCATTATCAATTGCCAACTACGCAAGATGTTTTTACACATAGAAATGGAAGAACAGCTAGAATGAATGCAGCTGGAACTGCCTATTTATTATTATCTGCAACCGACCACATTCCACCATTTATAACAGAAACTCCAGAAGTTGAAGGATTGCCATCAAAAGATGTTTTACCTGGGAAGGCACCTTGGCGAACTCTATACATTGCTGCAGGTAAAAAAGAAAAAATTAATAAAATGGATATTGTGGGCATGCTTCTTCAAAAAGGAAATTTAGCAAAAGAAGAATTGGGTTTGGTAGAAGTTTTAGACCATTCTTCGTATGCTGCGGTAAGCAATACTAAAATTGATAGAGTTGTTACCCTGATTAGAAATGAAAAAATCAAAAACAAAAAAGTGAAGATTGAAATTTCTAAGTAAGGATTAAGGATAAACTCTTCAAAGCATCTCCAATATTTTTAATATTTTCGAAAGTGAGTGTGAGTTTGTTATTGCCTTCTTTCATTTTTGCTTTAAGTTGATTTTGCTGAACATACTGCAACACCTTTGAGAATGCTTCGCTCTGGTAGTAAAGCGATTTTTGATTGGAAATAAAATAGCCAACAAGTTTGTTGTTTTTCAAAATAAGTTTTTCGAAACCAATTTCAATTGCTAACAAACGTAAACGCACAGCATCAATTAATTCAAGTGTTTGAGGTGGCACTACTCCAAATCGGTCGCGCAAGTTATCTTGAAATTTTTTCAAATCTTCTTCTGTTTTACTTTCATCTAATTCCTTGTATAAAATTAATCGCTCGGTAATATTGCTCACATATTCATCAGGAATAAGGAGTTCGAAATCAGTATCGATGTTGCAATCGCGAATAAAATGTTGGTTGTTGTTAGTTGTTGGTTGTTGGTTAGCATCGATTTTCAGTTCTTCATTATTCATTTCTTCGCGAAGTTCATCCAATGCCTCATTCAATATTTTTTGATATGTCTCATAACCAATATCTGAAATAAAACCACTTTGCTCTGCTCCCAGCAAATTTCCTGCTCCCCGAATATCAAGGTCGCGCATCGAAATTTGAAATCCACTTCCTAAATCTGAAAACTCTTCGATTGCTTTTAATCTCTTTCGAGCTTCATCCGTTAATGTACTTAATGCAGGTGTAATTAAATGACAAAA
>CAYPEC010000178.1:0-2129 GCA_964409625.1 uncultured Bacteroidia bacterium
TCAGTTCAGAAAGTGATTGTGCTGAAAAGAACAAATTGTGAAATCAACTTTGTAAATGGTAGAGATTGTTGGTGGCAGGATGAAATGGAAAATATTACTTCTGAATGTCCTTCAGAGATAATGGACTCGGAAGATAATTTGTTTATTCTTTATACTTCCGGCTCTACAGGAAAACCGAAAGGAGTGGTTCATGCTTGTGGTGGATACATGGTTTATACGCATTATAGTTTTGTAAATGTTTTTCAATACAATCTGGGTGATATTTATTTTTGCACAGCCGATATTGGTTGGATAACAGGGCACTCATATATTGTGTATGCTCCTTTACTTGCAGGTGCAACTTCTGTAATGTTTGAAGGAGTCCCAACTTTTCCGGATGCTGGAAGATTTTGGCAGATTGTAGATAAATACAAAGTCAATATTTTATATACCGCCCCAACTGCAATCAGAGCATTAGAAGCTGCTGGACTGGATTATGTGAAACCATATAAGTTAGATTCTTTACGAATACTTGGAAGCGTTGGAGAGCCTATCAATGAGGAAGCTTGGCAATGGTATCATAAAAATATTGGAAAAGAAAAATGTCCAATTGTAGATACTTGGTGGCAAACCGAAACAGGAGGAATTTTAATTTCTCCATTGGCGGGAATTACGAAAACAAAACCAAGTTTTGCAACACTTCCTCTGCCTGGAGTTCAGCCAATATTAGTTGATGATAAGGGAACTGAAATTAATGGAAATGGAGTAGAAGGAAATCTCTGCATTAAATTTCCATGGCCTTCTATAATCCGCACTACCTATGGCGACCATGAACGATGCAAACAAAATTATTTTGCAACTTATAACAATTTGTATTTTACGGGAGATGGCTGCAAACGCGATGAAGATGGTTATTACAGAATAACAGGAAGAGTGGATGATGTGATGAATGTTAGCGGTCATCGCATTGGAACTGCAGAAGTTGAAAGTGCAATTAATATGCACACCGACATTGTAGAATCGGCTGTAGTTGGCTATTCGCATGATATTAAAGGGCAAGGAATTTATGCATTTGTGATTTGTACAAATTCGGAAAAAAATCATGAAACATTGCGAAAAGAAATTTTGGCAGAAGTAACAAAAGCCATTGGAACTATTGCTAAACCTGACAAAATTCAAATTGTAAGTGGGCTCCCAAAAACACGAAGCGGAAAAATTATGCGCAGAATTTTACGCAAAATTGCAGAAGGAGATGTTTCTAATCTTGGAGATATTTCTACTTTGCTCGACCCAGCTGTAGTAGAAGAAATTAAAAATGGAGCGATATAATTCGTTAAACTTTGTTAACTCAAATTTCTACATTTTTACAATTAGCGTATCTTAGCAAAAATATTTTTCTAGCTTGTCAGATTCATTAGTCATTATACCAACCTATAACGAAAAGGAGAACATTGAAAAAATGATTCGCAAAGTTTTTTCATTGTCTGTTCCTTTTCATATTCTAATAGTGGATGATGGCTCTCCCGATGGCACTGCTAGTATTGTAAAAAGTTTACAAAAAGATTTTTCCGAAAAATTATTTATTGAAGAACGCAAAGGAAAACTTGGCTTAGGTACCGCATATATTCATGGTTTTAAATGGGCGTTGAAAAATGGCTATGGGTTTATTTTTGAAATGGATGCTGACTTTTCGCACAATCCAGAAGACTTAATTCGCTTACGCGAAGCATGTCTTAATGGAGCTGATTTAGCTGTTGGCTCTCGATATGTTAAGGGCGGAAATGTGAAAAACTGGGACAGAAAAAGAATTTTGCTTTCCTTTTTTGCATCTCTTTACACAAGAATTATTTTATGGCTTCCTGTTAGAGATACAACTGCTGGATTCAAATGTTATCGTAGAAAAGTTTTAGAAACGATAAAACTTGACAACATAAAATTTATTGGATATGCATTTCAAATTGAAATGAAATATACCGCATGGAAACTTGGATTTAAACTTAAAGAAGTTCCAATCTCCTTTATTGACAGGCAAGAAGGAACTTCTAAAATGGATACAAAAATTTTCAAAGAAGCCTTTCTTGGTGTTCTAAAGATGCGTTTTATGACGATTTCATGACAGTTTTTTAACTGACAAAAATCATCTTTGTTCC
>CAYPEC010000179.1:0-2118 GCA_964409625.1 uncultured Bacteroidia bacterium
TAACGCACTCCGTGTTCTTTTATCCAACTATCTACTAATTTTTGTGCTTCTTTAATTTTCATTCCTTATTTTTTGTATCAATAATAATTGTAACAGGACCATCGTTTAAAAGTTCAACTTTCATATCTGCACCAAACTCTCCAGTAAAAACTTTTTTATCTAAATCTTTTTCCATTTGTTTTACAAATGCTTCATACATTGGTATTGCAATCTCCGGCTTTGCAGCACGAATATAAGATGGGCGATTTCCTTTTTTAGTTAAAGCGTGTAAAGTGAATTGAGAAACAACTATAACATCTCCATTAATTTCTTTCACAGATAAATTCCCGCCCGAACGACTATTCAGTCGGGCGGGCATCACACCATTTTCATCATTAAAAATTCGCAGGTTACAAATTTTTGAAGAAAGCCATTCAATATCTTCATTTGTATCAGCTTCTTCAATGCCTAATAAAATCAATAATCCTAAGCCAATGGAAGATTTCAGATTACCTTCAATTGTTACGGATGCTTTACTTACTCTTTGAATTACCGTTCTCATAGGTTACAAAAACTTATTATACAAATAGGTGCGAATAACTAATAATTGCAGATTTACAAAAATTCGAAAAGATTCGGATTTCTTCAAATTAGTATTCTTCTGTTATCTGTACCATTCTTACAAAACAAAAATTGGCTACTCATATTCCTTCTTCAACTCATCTCCCATCATAATATTGAGATAGGTTTCATATCTGCTAACTGCAATATTTCCTTTATTTACATTTTTTATCACAGCACAATCTGGCTCGTTTATATGCAAACAATTATTGAATTTGCAGCTATTCATCAACTCCCGCATTTCAGGAAAATAGTGCGAAACTTCTTGTTTTTCAAAATCGATAATTCCAAATTCTTTTATTCCCGGAGTATCAATTACAAATCCGCCAATGCTTAATTCGTGCATTTCAGCAAAGGTTGTGGTATGAATTCCTTTTGAATGTGCAACAGAAATATCTCCTGTTTTTATATTTAATTTAGGTTCCAGAATATTTATCAGAGATGATTTTCCAACTCCTGAATGTCCTGCTATTAGAGTTGTTTTATCTTTCAGGGTATTTTTTATTTCTTCTAAATTTTCATTTTTCAAAACCGAAACTGTAATCGTTTTGTATCCTATTTTCTCATAGATAGCTTTGTATTCTTTCAATAAATCCATTGCTTCATTTTCATACAAATCACTTTTGTTAAATACAATAAGAGCAGGAATGCTATATGCTTCGGCAGTAATTAAAAAGCGGTCAATAAAACCAAATGAAGTTCGGGGAGAGGCAACAGTAGCAATAATAACAGCTTGGTCAATATTCGAAGCAATGATATGCGTTTGTTTTGAAAGATTGGTAGATTTTCGGATGATGTAATTTTTGCGAGGATGAATTTTAGTGATGACAGTATTTTCCTTTCCTTCCTCAACTTCGCAATCAACTACATCACCAACAGCAATTGGATTTGTATTTTTAATTTCAGCCAAACGAAACTTTCCTTTTATTCTGCATTGATGAATTTTTCCATGCTCATCACGAACAAAATACCAGCTCCCAGTTGACTTAAAAACAATACCTCTCATTGAGGCAAAGTTAAATGATAAACGGTAATTGAAGTAAATAATAAAATAGTAGCTTTGTGTTCCTAAAAAAATTATTGCTTGTCAATTAAAGTAGAAAATATCAGTAAAATTTACGGAAAACAAAAAGCTCTTGACAGTATTTCGTTTGAAGTAAATGCAGGTGAAATAGTTGGCTTTCTTGGTCCGAATGGTGCCGGAAAATCTACTATGATGAAAATTCTTACTTGCTTTATTCCTCAAACTTCGGGTAATGCTTTTGTGTGTGGATTTGATGTAACCGAAAACAGTATTGAAGTACGAAAAAATGTGGGCTACTTGGCTGAACATAATTCTTTGTATTTAGATATGTATATTAAGGAATACCTTGAATTTATTGGCAATTTGCATAAGATTTCAACTGTGAAAAAGCGTGTTGCCGAAATGATTGAAATGACAGGATTGCAAATTGAGCAGCACAAAAAAATCGGACAACTTTCAAAAGGATATCGCCAAAGAGTTGGACTTGCTCAGGC
>CAYPEC010000180.1:0-2104 GCA_964409625.1 uncultured Bacteroidia bacterium
CCTTGAACATTTACTTCTGGATCTGTTCCCGTTCCTTGAATCGAAAAATTATATGGATTTTCATCAGCGTCATTATTAGAAATGCTTATCGTTGCGCTTCTCGTGCCAGTGCCAGAAGGATTAAAAGTTACTTGAAATGTTGTTGAACCGCTTGCAGAAACAGGACTTGTAGGATTTGTTGTTACGCTAAAATCAGAAGCATTTGTACCACCTAATGTTGGATTAGTAAGAGTTAAATTTGCAGTACCTGTATTTTGTATTGTGAATGTTCTAACAATTGTGCCACTACATACCGCTTGACTTCCAAAATCTGTATGGTCGGTTGTTGTAGGAGTAGCATCGCCATCTGCAATTGTTGTCGCATTCCCCTGAACATTTATCTCTGGAGATGATGATGCGGATTTAATTAAAACGCCATAATCTTCAATATCACCAATAAAATAATTTCCAGAACACGATTTATCTGTTGCTGAAGGAGCGGCACTTGTTTCGCCCATTACCCTCATTCTAAGTAACGTATTTTCTACTGCATTGGTTGGAATAGTAATGTTTGCAGTAACAGTAGAAGGAGTGCTTGTGGTTGGTGTGCTTCCTGAATGAACTTCTTCTCCAGCATCAATTGCACCATCATTATCATAATCAATCCAAACTACAAAATATTCTCTACCTGATCCTCCAGCTCTTACTGATATTGACATTGAATAGGTTAATCCTTCTGTAACTTGAGTTGCATACACACAGGAATAATCTGCATAAGGTGCGTTAGTTAAAGAAGAGGTAGAATTATTTATCTCATTAAATGTAACATTGTAAATCGTTTGTGCATAGTTTCCCACATTAGTTGAGTTGGGGGTACAAGCCGCTGTTGGCGAATTAGCCACCACAATATATCCAGTCTTTGTAGTAGAAAATGTTCCCTGTAAATTTGTTATTTCTAAAGTAACATTATAAGTTCCTGCTGTAGTAAAAGTCATTGTAGGATTTTGCAAAGAAGAATTTAAAGTAACAGGACCTGCAAATGTCCATAAGAATGTATGACTTGGGAAGCCAGTATTAGTTGAATATGTATTCGGAATACAAGATGATTTATCTGTAAAAGTAATAGCATTGTTTATACAAGCTGCCGTAGCGCTTGCTTCAAAATCTACCGTTGGAGATGCAGGAGGAACAAGCTTGTTATTTCCATTAGCTGCTAAGAATGATGCTCTTGTACCAGTTATAGCAGCAACTGATCTTGTTTTTTGGTCGGCAGTAAATCTTTCTACTGTACTGCAATAACTCATGTAATTGTATCTAGAATTATCGAAAGTTCCTTGTCCTGAACAAGCTGTTGAAGAGCAATCGCTTTGATTATGTGGCTTTGTATCGCAACATCTGTCTCCTGTAGAACTACAAGTTGTCGAATTATCACTTGTACAACCTCCTTCAAAAGTATGGTAAAGATTCATCGCATGACCTATTTCATGCGCCATTGTATTGCTTGCTTCATCCACATAAGAACAAACTAAACAAATTGTACCATCGTATGTTTGTCCGTGAGCAGAGGCAAAATAAGCATACCCTGCGGTGTAGCTTCCGCCTGTAAAACAATTAGCCCCATCAATTTCATTCACCAAATAAATATTATAATACTGTGTAGTTGACCAACGACCTGTTTTTGCAGCATCATCTGTAATTCCTGGAGACCCGACTCCACTTGCAACATAAGTAGAGTTTGCGCTCATGTCTCTTCTTACAATTCCATTTGTACAATTTCCACTTGGGTCACGAACAGCCAAAGCAAATTCGATTTCCATATCTACACCAGGACCATCACCATAAGTACCCGCAACCTTGCGCCAATAATTATTTAAATAACGAATTCCATCTTTTACCTGCTCATCTGAAATATTATAACCTGTACCAACAGCTTCACCGGTATGAAGTACGTGAACTACTACAGGCACTTGGTAAACCGTTCCTGCTTTGTTTAATGAAAGCTTTCCGCTCTCTAATAAATTATTAAACTCATCAGTTAATTTTTTATATTGACTATCGTTTTTTTGTTTGTCTTGATGAAGCTGATCAAAGCCGCAAGCAGGAGTATTTTCTGGGCTATTTGATA
>CAYPEC010000181.1:0-2075 GCA_964409625.1 uncultured Bacteroidia bacterium
GATAAGGGTACTTTTTATCTTTTTTCGTGTTCTTATCTTTATATGTCCAAATCATTAAAAGGCGTTTATACTTTTATTAATTGCTTCTTAATTCTACCCAAAAGTAAAAATATAATTCAGATTCAGCTAATTCTTTAACAAGGATTTTTCTTTCGTTTACTGAATAACTAAAACTTTCTCTTTAGTTTTCAACATCAAAAAATTACACACGCTCATTTCGTATTTTTACAATCCTAAAATTTATAATTCATAATTCATCATTTATAATTTCTAAAAGTGCCAAAGTTCTCACATCTACACGTACACACACAATTTTCGCTGCTTGATGGCGCTGCTGATATTTCTAAATTATTTAAAAAAGCAGTAGCTGATAATATGCCAGCACTTGCTATGACCGACCATGGCAATATGTTTGGCGCATTTAAGTTTGTTGCCGAAGCTGGAAAACACAATACTCCCGATAATCCAAATAAAATAAAACCCATTGTTGGTTGTGAATTTTATATGGTTGAAGATAGGCACAAGCGCCAATTTACAAAGGAAGATAAAGATGTGCGCTGTCATCAGGTGTTGCTTGCTAAAAATTCGGAAGGATATAAAAACCTTGTAAAGCTTTGCTCTCTTGGGTTTATAGAAGGACTGTATGGAAAATATCCACGCATTGATAAAGAATTACTTTTAAAATATCATACAGGGTTAATAGCAACTACTTGCTGTTTGGCTGCTGAAGTTCCCCGCACCATTTTGAAAAAAGGTGAAGCTGAAGCTGAAAAAGTTTTCAAATGGTGGCTCGATTTATTTGGTGAAGATTATTATGTGGAAATGCAAAGACATGATATTCCTGAGCAAAACACGGTGAATGAAGTATTGTTAAAATTTGCAAGAAAATACAATGTGAAAATTATTGCTTCAAATGATTCGCATTATGTTGACCAAAAAGATTCGAATGCTCACGATATTTTGTTGTGCATCAATACTGGTGAAAAACAAAGTACTCCATCAGCTAAAGATTTTTCGGATGATTCTTCGATGAAAGGAAAGCGTTTTGCATTTTACAACGACCAGTTTTATTTTAAAACAACCGATGAAATGTCGCGTATTTTCAGTGATTTGCCAGAAGCTCTTGATAATACAAACGAGATTGTAGATAAAATACAACCTCTGAAACTCAAGCAGGATATAATGTTGCCGCATTATAAAATTCCTGAAGGATTTCAAACGCAGGATGAATATTTGAAACACATAACCTATGAAGGTGCTTTAGAACGGTACAAAGAGCTTACTCCTGAAATTGAAGAAAGATTAAATTTTGAACTTTTCACTGTAAAGACAATGGGCTTTGCAGGTTACTTTTTGATTGTAGCTGATTTTATAAAAGCAGGAAGAAACATGGGCGTTTTTGTTGGTCCAGGAAGAGGTTCGGCTGCTGGTTCAGTTATCGCTTATTGCCTTGGTATTACTAATATAGACCCGATAAAATACAATTTACTTTTTGAACGTTTCTTAAATCCTGACCGTAAATCAATGCCCGATATTGATACGGATTTTGATGATGAAGGAAGACAAAAAGTAATTGATTATGTGGTTGAGAAATATGGAAAAAATCAGGTAGCACAGATTGTAACGTATGGTACAATGGCTGCTAAGATGAGTATTAAAGATGTTGCGCGTGTGCTTGATTTGCCTTTGCAAGATTCAAACATGCTCGCCAAACTTGTTCCTGACCGACCTGGAATTGCACTCGATAGAGTTATCAATGCTCCGATAGAAGGTGGCGATGGATTGAAAGTAAAAGAAAATTTAGGTGCTGATGAATTGGAGGATGTTAAAAAATTAAGACATATTCATGCCGGGAATGATATGCAGGCAAAAGTGCTGAAAGAGGCGTTAATCCTTGAAGGTTCGGTAAGAGGAACGGGTATTCATGCAGCTGGAATTATTATCGCTCCAAAAGATTTAACGGAAATTATTCCTGTATTTACTTCAAAAGAAACAGAACTTTTAATTACTCAATTTGAAGGAAAAATAATTGAAGATGCAGGTGTTATCAAGATGGACTTCTTGGGTTTGAAAAC
>CAYPEC010000182.1:0-2053 GCA_964409625.1 uncultured Bacteroidia bacterium
AACTTCCTTTTGCAGATAATGCCTTCTCTCCTACTTTTGTTTTCGCCTGATAGCTATATTCTCCAACAGGAATATTTCCAATATTCAAATGATATGCATTTGCTGTTTTAGAAAAAGTGTAAGGATATTTTTTTCCTTCAGCATCCATTAACTCAATGGTAACATCGTTTTCGTTAATCAGCTCATAACTCTTATTGTAAACTTCTGCATCAAATTCTGCATCTTCATTTTCTGAAAAGAACTTTTTATGATTCACAATAAAATTATTTCTATCAACTCGAATTGATAAATATTGTACAATCTTATTTACAAATTCATTAAACAACTCATGATTTTGCGTTTGAGCAAAACTTCTTAAATGCCATCTCCAAATACCTTCTCCACACAACACACCCACTTTTGAATTCCCATTTTGAGTAAAAAACAAAATTGGATTTTGTGTTGTTACCATCCCAATCTTTTGATACATCATTACCTGTGCGGCATTACTAATCTGGTAATTTCCAAAAGGACAAGACAAAGCAGGAAAGTCTTTCATCTCTTCAATAAACTTATCTGAAACAGTAAATAAATTAAAATCTTTATTCACGATTGCTTCACACTCATTCATTTTTCCATTTGATGAAACTATTTTCACACCTGCATCAAGTGTGTTAAACAAAGCAACATTTGAATTTGCACCAAGAATAAACAATGATGGAATATTTAGTTGCTTGGCATCCGTTAAAATTTTCTGAGATAAATTATTTGAAGAAGGAAGTTGATAGAAAACAACCAAACTATATTGTTTAAGCTGTTGGTTGAAATCTGCAACCAATGCAACTTCTGCCTGATAATTATTATTTGATTCAATGGCACTTTTCAATGCTGCTATATCAGGATGTGGAGCTTCTGTTAGTATCAAAATTTTCTCACGCGAATCAAGAACATCTATTAAAACATCCGTTTTATTATTTACCAAATTTACTTCTTGGTTAATTTCAGAAAGAGTTACAGTATAGCGTTGTAAGCCCACATCCTTTGCTTCAAGTTGAACAGGAACTTCCAAAGTAAAAACATCATCACCAATAGAAATCTTTTTACTAAACACCGATTTTCCTTTGTAAAAAATATTCAAATCGGCATTTTCACCTTTGAGTTTATTTGCTAAAACTGTTATCTGCATCGGAAACTCATTTCCTAAAAATGCAATACGATTGTGTTCCACTTTTTTCAAAATCAAATCTTCCTGAATTGTTGTATCTCCCATTGCAATTGTATATACGGGAGCATTTAATTTCTGTGAGTCGTAAACAGGATTTGAACCTCTGTTGTAAATTCCATCCGATGCAAAAATTACAGCACCTACATTTCTGTTTGCCAAATTATTTTCAAGTTCCTGAACAAACTGTGTAAAATCCGTTTGCTTTTCATCGTAAGAAAATGAAAGTTGCTGAGCTATTTTATCTCCGAAAGAATATTGCTGAACGTCAAACTTATCGGATAAATCTGCAATAATACTTTTCAAATTTTGAGCATATTCTCCTTTATAAAAAATAGAATCTTTATTCAACAAGATTGATTTTGAATTATCCTGAGCAATAACAATGATTGGCTTTTCAACTGTTCTGGAAATAGATTTAATGAGTGGAGATAACAACAAAAAGGCAAGAACAAAAACAAGAATAAATCGAAGAGAAAAAATAATACGCTTTATCCACTTACCTAAGTCATTTGTTTTTTTCTCTCGGAAATACAGAAAAAAAGAATAACCCAAAGCCAACAGAATACAAAGCAATGTAAACCACCAAGGGTATTCTATAATGATGCTAAAACTCAAATTGTGAAATATAATTTATAAATGAAAATATTAAGTAAGCATACCGCCACAAACATTAATCACTTGCCCTGTAATATATGCCGACATATCAGAAGCAAGGAAAAGAGTGAGATTTGCAACATCTTCTGAAGTTCCTCCTCTTTTTAATGGAATAGCTTCTCTCCATTGTTCAACTACTTTGGGGTCTAATGCAGCAGTCATTTCAGTTTCAATAAAACCAGGAGCTACAGCATT
>CAYPEC010000183.1:0-2049 GCA_964409625.1 uncultured Bacteroidia bacterium
TTGGGTTAGTTTACTTGGTAGTTTTTGAATAAAGAGATTTCTTCCTTCGACTTTAATCAGGATAAACTAAATGCTTCACTACTCGAAATGACAATTCATAATTTATAATTTATAATTCATCATTCATAATTGCTTTACTTCGCATTCATCCATCTGTCCATCTTCGCTTCAAGTACTGCAATTGGTAAACAACCATCATTCAAAATCACATCATGGAATTTAGTAATAGAGAATTTATCACCCAAAGCATCTTGTGCTTTCTTGCGCAACTCACGAATTTTAAGCTGTCCTATTTTATACGAAAGCGCTTGTCCCGGAATTGCCATGTAACGCTCAATTTCGGCAGTAACACTTTCTTCGCTTTCACCTTCATTCTCTAAAGAGAAAGCAATTGCTTGCTCACGAGTCCAGCCCTTGGTATGCATTCCAGCATCTACAACCAAACGGATAGAGCGGTGCATCTCTCCGCTTAAAGCACCAAAGTGTTGTATGGCATCCGTATATAATCCCAACTCTTTTCCGAGCGATTCGGTGTACAACGCCCAACCTTCTCCATAAGCTCCATACCAATTGTGTCTGCGAAACTCAGGAAGCGAAGTGTTTTCTTGTTGCAATGAAATCTGATAATGATGTCCCGGAATAGCTTCGTGCAAAAACAAACTCTCCATACCAAAAGTGTTGAACTTTTTAGGATTTGGAATAGGAACATAAAATATTCCTGGTCGAGAACCATCAGGAGTTCCTGGGTTATACTCTGCACTTGCACTTGCTTCACGGAATTTTTCTGTCTGACGAATTTCAAACGGACATTTCGGAACAAGACTAAAGAGCTTCATCAACTGAGGTTGCATCTTTGTGTAAACAGCATTGTGCGCATCTATCACTTCTTTCTCAGTTGTGAATGGCATAAACTTTTTATCTGTATTTAAGTATTTGAAAAATGCTTTTAAGTCACCTTTAAAGCCAACTTCTTCTTTAATCTTCTCCATTTCTGCTCTCAAATTCTTTACTTCTTGTTGACCAATTTCAAAAACTTCATCGGCAGTAAGATTAGTTGTAGTCCAAAGGCGAATTAAGTATTGATAATAATCCTTTCCGTTCGGAACTTCAGATATTCCTGTGGTAGTTCTTGCATTAGGCAAATAATCGTTCTCTAAAAAGTCAGCAAGTTTTTGATAAGATGGAATAATTTGTTTTTCGATTGCTGTGGTATAAAGTGTTTCTATTTCCTTTTTATCTGCATCTGTAAAGTCAGCAGGGAAATTTGTAATAGGCATATAGAAAATACTTTGCTTTACATCCTTTACCAGCATCGCTTTCATCTGAGGAATCATTTTTACAACCAATGCTTTTGGCAAAACGAATTTTTGTGCAATGCCTCTTTTCATATTCGAGATAGCAGTATCACACCAAGCTTCAAATCCATTTATTCTTCCTAAGAAATTGTGATAATCTTTTACAGTCTTAAACGGCTGCATAGATTGTCCAGAACCAAGCTGGCCAAAAGTTAATGGCATTCCCCAAAACTGTTGGAAAGGAATTAAATTATCAGAGAATTTTAATCCGTCAATGCCTAATTGCATATCCCATTTCAATATTTCATAACTCATTTTATCATTCACCGATAAAGAATCGTTTGCATATTCATCCACCATTGTTAAATATTTTTGGTAAAATACTTTTAGTGTATCACGATACGCATCACTGATATCAATTGGTAACAAATCATTGTAGCTGTTATCTCCATTTGCAGTAGCTTCCAGCGGAAACAAACGCATACGCTCTTTATAATATTGCTCAAACACTTCGCTGATGGGTTTCATTTCTTTTTTTGTTTCAGAGTCTTTTGAATTGTTATTGCAACTTGTATTAACGATTACAGAAGTTACAATTGCTAAAGCAGTAATGATTACTTTTTTCATAGAAATGATTTTAAATGAGGATGTGAAGATAAAAGAAAAGGATGAATGACAATTGCCACTCATCCTTTATTCAAACCAAAAACAAAAGTTTTTATTTAGACAGAATTATTTTTTGTGTCTTTGTTTT
>CAYPEC010000184.1:0-2039 GCA_964409625.1 uncultured Bacteroidia bacterium
GAAAACAAAAAGCAAAGAGCTTTTAAAGAAGAAAAAATAAAGAAAGCCGCTGATGCAAATGCAGCTCAACTTAAAACAATGGCTGTAAAAGTTGGTGCTAAAGCTGGTGAAAATGGCAAAATTTTCGGTTCTGTTAATTCAGTTCAAATTGCTGATGCAATTAAGAAATTAGGAATTGATGTTGACCGCAAAAATGTTACTATTAAAGAAGAAAACATCAAAACTCTTGGAACATACACTGCAGATGTGAGACTTCACAAAGAAATTGTAGTTGCAATTGACTTTGAAGTGATAGCTGAATAATTACAAGAAATATTAATTTATAAAAAAAGGCGAAGATTATTCTTCGCCTTTTTTTATTTTATTCAAACCTCAATGCCTCTATTGGGTCAAGTTTAGAAGCTTTTATAGCTGGGTAAATACCTGAAGCAAGGCCAACAACAAAGCACACAACAACTCCAAGTAATATCCATGCCCAAGGAACTATAAAGCCGGCACCAAGAGAAAAAGAAAGAATATTACCAGCTAAAAGCGCAACTATAATTCCGAAGAAACCACCCAATTGGCAAATTAAAATTGATTCTACCAAAAACTGCCTTACAATTGCTTTTTTAGGTGCTCCAACGGCTTTTCTAATACCTATTTCGCGTGTTCGCTCCGAAACTGATACAAGCATAATATTCATTAAACCAATAGCAGCGCCAAGCAATGTTATAATTCCAACTGCTGCAGCTACAAGCTTTGCATTTTTCAATAATCCATCCAACTGATTTGCCAAAGCATCACTTTTTATAATATCAAAGTTGTTCTCCTCTCCTGTTCTTAATCCTCTTATTTTTCTGAGCAAGCCTGTCGCCTCTCCTATACCGGTTTCCATCGTTGCTGCATTTTCAACTAGTACGCTAACGGTAAATGACATATCAGGTCTTGGAAAATATTGACGCGCATTATTTAAAGGTATAATACAAATTTTATCTCCTCCAAAAGACATGCTTGAACCCTTAGGCTCTAAAACTCCAATAATTCTGTATTTCCCACTTCCTATTGTTATTATCTTATCTACAGGGTTTACATTTTTCTCGAAAAGTGTAGAAATAATATCCTTACCAATAATCACTACATGATTACCTAATTGAATATCCTGAAAAGAAAAATTTCTACCTTTTCCTAACTCGTAACCAGCAGCAGCAAGATAGTTTTCATCTCCAGCCATCACTTGAATATTTGGATTTGACTTCTTTGATTCGTACTTCAAACGCGCAGTACCCGATGCAAAAGTTGAAACAGATGTTTTTGAAGGAAATTCATACTCTTCGGCAAAACGCTGAGCATCGTCATAAGTTATTGATTCAAATCTTTTAGGCCCCTTCCCTCCCTTTCCAATTCTTATGTTCATTTCACGGTTACGAATAGTAAATGTATTTGAACCCATTAAAGCAAAATTACTATTCAGCGATGCCTTAATTGCATCAATACAAGTTAAAGTTCCTACTAATGATGTTATACCAAATACAATAATGACGATTGTTAAGATGCTTCTAAGCAACTGCCCTCTAACAGCAGCAAACGCAATTTTAATATCTTCTAATACCTGAGTGTTCATTTAATCGAAAAATCAAAAGTACTAAAATATAATTCGTAATTTTTTCTATTGTCAATTTTAAAAAGAACTACAATTTATTTTGTAATTTCGTGCTCCCGTTATTTATGTATTCAATTTATAATTCAACATTCATAATCTATAATCTCTAAACTATGGCATTCGACATTGAAATGATTAAGCAGGTTTACAAGAACCTTCCAGCAAAAGTAGAAGCAGCCCGCAAATTGGTTGGTCGCCCGTTAACATTAACCGAAAAAATTCTTTATGCTCATTTGCACAAAGACCAAAAACCTGAAAGTTTTTCAAGAGGAAAATCGTATGTAGATTTTGCTCCAGACAGAGTAGCAATGCAAGATGCGACAGCGCAAATGGCTCTGTTGCAATTTATGCAATCAGGTCGCCCGCAAGTGGCTGTGCCAAGCACAGTTCATTGCGA
>CAYPEC010000185.1:0-2017 GCA_964409625.1 uncultured Bacteroidia bacterium
TATTCACTTGGATTTTCTTCTTTGATAATTGAAAATTTACTGAAGCAAAAAAACTCTGAACTAACCACAGGAGAATTATTCCTTCAATCAAAAACTAATTTGAAATTACCACTTGGGGTTTTTGGAAGACTGAAAAAAGTCTAAATCCCTCAAATTTTTATAATCTGATTTTTAGTCCACAGTTAAAAACAATTCCGTCAAGAGGGGCCCAAACCTCTGTAAATTGTGGAGTGTTATAAGGCGCTGAACGCATACTTTCAAAATTTGTTTGTCGGAAATTTGTATAGTTCTCCACATTTCCGAAGAAGGTATAATTTTTAAAAGTGTATTCTACCACAGCTCCGAATGTCCAATAGTCTCTGGTCTTTTTTCCTGTAGAAAGTGTTTGGCTGCTTTTGTATTCATAATCTAATCCAATACGCCACTTGCCTGGCAACGCGTATAGCAAATCTCCTTTTAAACTATGTTGAGGTGTAAGCGTTAGATTGGTAATAGTGTCGTTGAAATGGTTAGTAGCATTCGTATATGTATAACCAACAAATAAAACAAAGTTGTAAAATCCAAATTTAAAAAAAGTTTCAGCGCCAATGCTTTGAGTATAGCCATTTGCATTGATGAAATTATAAACACCAGAAAAACTTCCTGTATCAGCTATTACCAATGGCATGTCAAGGTACGTTGCAAATAACATTTGGTTAAAACTGATGAAGCAATTTTCGCCAATGCTGGTTTTAAAACCAATATCTGCACTACCTCCATAAGATTTTTCTGCATCCGTTTTTTTCTTGTCAATTGGCAAAACATTTTGATAACCTAATAACTCTGCTTCTTGATTAAATATAGTAGCATTTCGGTATCCCATACCTCCACCTATGCGAGTAGTTAATTTTTTTGTCCATTTAAAAAGAGCGGATATTCTAGGTAAAACAATAAAATCTTTATCCATCACATAATCGCCTCTCAATCCTGATTCTATTGAAACCTTAGAGCCAATATTGAAAACATAATTAGCAAATCCTCCAATAGTTTTATATTCTTCATTTCGCATAATTGGAGATTGTAAACTATCCTCCCAAAAATTATCGCTATAAAAATTTACTCCTGTTATTAGTACATTTTCTTTATGAAAAAGGGTGTATGAAATTTCGGAAAAAGACGAAAGTTGTTTGCCTGAGAAATGATATTCTTGTAAAAGATTAGAAGGTGTTATTTCGAGTCCCCGATGAAAAATATTAAAGCTATTACGAATAGTAAGCACATTTTTATCATTGAATTTATGGTCAAATTTTAATTGGGTTGTAACACGATTTATATCATTTACTTCTTTATAAAAATGATTTGTATCTGCATACTCGTGATTCATTAATTTTATATCGCCCCCTTGTCTTGATTCTTCTGTGAAAGTTCCTCCTACAGACAATTTCGTTTTATCAGATAAATAAAAAAATATTTTTGGATTGAGATTGTATTTTGTGAGTTGTGGCAAATCCGAAAATCCATCATTATCGGCATCAAAGTATTGATGAGTATTTCTTTGTCCAAGCAATGTAAATCCTATTTTCCCAATTTTTCTGCTCACAAAAGTATTTACATCAAATGCTCCCACATGTGAGCCATTAAGGTGCAAGAGCGTTTCTTCATTTGTGGGTTCTTTCGAAATTAAATTGATAAGTCCGGAAATAGCACCGCCTCCATAAAGAGTAGAAGCGCCACCTTTAATATATTCTACTTGTCGTAAATCAAGAGGAGGAATTTGCATAATACTTAAACTTCCCGAAAATCCTCCATAGAGCGGAAATCCATCTTTTAATATTTGAGTATATCTTCCGTCAAGACCTTGTATCCGCACATTGGCAGTATTGCTTGTTGCAGATGTTTGTTGTACCTGAATACCTGTGCTGTGGGTAATAAGATGTGCAATTTTACTTGGGTCCATTGTGCTGGCTTCATCAATTTCTTCTGTTAGCACTTCTACCCGAGTGGGAATATTATCAATAGTTTTATTGCCTCTTGTAGC
>CAYPEC010000186.1:0-1942 GCA_964409625.1 uncultured Bacteroidia bacterium
TTATCTATTTGTTTTTGGGTTTCGATTATCTTTTGTTGTTGTGTTAGTCGCTCCTGTAAATTATCATTCAATAACTTAAAGTCGTACAACATTGTATTCTGTCGCTCAAACTTTGCGTATAACGATTGCATCCACCTTGCTGCTACGTTCAACTCATTTACTACATTTTCCTGTTCCGTATAGTCCAAATTAGCGTTTTTAACTTTCGCCTCGTTTAATTTATACTCCAGTCGGTGCGCTGCCGAATTAACGTAGTTGTGGTATGCCATACTTTCTAAGGCATCAAAGTAAAAGGTTTTTCTTATTTCGTATATTGTCATAATTAAAAAGGCATTTCTTCGTTAAATTCGTTTTTTGTTGGTTCGTTAAAATCTATATTTGGTTTTATGTCAGATAATTTTTCCTGTGGTTTTGCATAGCTCTCTTCGTGTCCATCAAATCCGTTTCTTAATTCAAAATATCGGCTTTTCTCCCAGTTGAAGTTTAGTACCGTCAATCCTCTTTTTCCAACAACTCGGGGCTTTACTTTCAAAAAAGATATATCAACAGTTCGGCTGTCAAACTCACGGTGCAAACTAATAATTGTTTTTCCGCTATTATTCCATTGTGCGCCTCCTTCCATATCATCAACCTCGGGGTGTAAAACTTTTCCGTCCTTCCCTCTTCTCGGGGTTTTTGGGTGTACAATCGTGTGAAAATGCAATTTATTAACTTCTGCAATAGCATTTCTTATTGGTAAAACATTCGATAAATATACAGCATACCCTCCACCGCTATAATCGTGGCTCATATCTTTCCAACTATCAATTAATCCTGTGTGCAAAATATTATCTTTTTTATAATCTTGGCACAATTCCCAAAAATCAACGGGTGTAATTTTTGCTTTCGGGTCTATTTTGTCAAGTATTTTAAAGTGGTTCAATAGCCAATTACATTCATTAAATGCTGTTTTTAAATCAATTTGATTGTAGTATTTTTTGTCAAATGTTTTGCCTGTTGCAATGTGTATCAGCGTTGCCATTATTTCGATTTTATCTCCAATATCAGGAACGCAAAGCAAGTGAACGTACCCATAAAAAAGGCTTGTATTATACAGAAACTCTAAACAAAGTTGCGTTTTCCCGCTTTGGGCGTAGCCAGTCCAGTCCGTACATCCGCCCAGTTTCATATTATAAAATTCATTTATGTTTTTAAATCCACAGTAAACACCTGCCTCTGCTCCGTGCTTATGGTAGTATTCCAGTCCATCGTGAATATCACCAAACTCTAATATTTTAAATCCTTTTTTCATAAAACAGAAATATATTGTTTATCAAACCAAACTCCTGGCGCACCGAAGATATTATTTTCTTTTCTTGCCCTGTCTATTTCTTGCAGTGTGTAAGGGTGTGGTATTTCTTTTTTAATATCTAATTCATCTTGCCACCTTTTGTTGTTTAAATAAGTGTCAGGGTGTGGTTGAAATTTTTTATCTGTAATTGTTTTTAAAAATGTTGGTAGTGTTTCCATTATTTTGGCTTTGTCTAACGACCCAAGTTTTTTCCATTTCAATAAACACTTTTCCTTATCCCCAACTTTTTTATTATACAAATTCCAAAACAAAATAAAAGAATTATCCTTATCATTATCATTCTTATTATCATTCTTATTATCGGCTGCAAGTGGCTTTTTTGGCTTCGACTGGGTGCGACTGGGAGCGAGTGGCTTCTTTGGCTTGCTTCCGTTGATAGTATTGCGCTCTACCGTTTTTTTGTACTTAACATCATCCCTTTCAAATTGATTTTTAAAAGGAATAAAAGCAATTTTTAAAGCGAAATCTAAACTAAATTCTTCTTTTTTTAAATAGCTTTTTATTGCCTTAAAAAGTATTCCAGCTTGCTCGTTTTTGAGTTCGTCTAAAATATCTAAACTATCAATATGTATTATAACTGATTTTCTCATT
>CAYPEC010000187.1:0-1937 GCA_964409625.1 uncultured Bacteroidia bacterium
ATTGATAAAAAATGGAATGTGCGATTGAATGTTTATTCGGAACAAGACAATAAAAACAAATCGCTTCAACAGGAATTAACACAAGAACAGAAAAAACTTTTATCGCTTATTGGCGATACACTTTCATCAGCAGTTGTTCCAAGTTTTGATAGTGTAGCATTTAATTCAACAGAAGTATTGTATGCTCGAATTGATACTACTATTGGAACATTTACTTACCCTGATATTTTTCTTTACTCATCGGTAGATACACTTGCACATTTTCGTGCTACTTTTTCGTTTGTAGGAGCAGGCAAAGGAAATTACAATCAGATAAGTTCATCAGCAAATGGAAAAGTTTTTCAATGGGTGATGCCCGATACAATTTCAGGTGCTCGAAGAGGTTCGTATGAACCCGTGAGGCAACTCATCACTCCAAAACAAAAACAAATGGCTTCGCTTGCGATTGATTATGCAGTTAATCAAAATACAAAAATATTTGTGGAGTCGGCAGTCTCAAAAAATGACATCAATACATTTTCGAAATTCGATTCCGATGATGATGTGGGGCAGGCCGTGAAAATAGGATTTGAAAATTCCACACCTCTCTTTTCTGCAAATGATTCTACCAAACAAAAAACAAATTCATGGAGAATAAACTCAGGAGCGAATTACGAATATGTACAAAAAATATTTTCTCCTATTGAGCGGTTTCGCTCTACTGAATTTGATAGGGACTGGAACAGAAGTTCTGCAATTTTCAACAACGACCAACACATAGCATCAGCACAAATAGGTCTTTCAAAAAAAAATCTTTCAGAAGTTCAATATCGTTTTAATTCCTTTTTTGAAGGCAATGATTATGCAGCAACCAAGCACGATGCAAAAGGAAGTTTTACTAAAAAAGGATTTTTGATTTCTGCTAATGGAAGTTATTTAGAAACAAATCCAACCAGTCAACACACTTCTTTTTTAAGACACAATGCAACAATTTCCCAAAAAATAAAAATGGTTACCATTGGAATTAGAGAAGCGCAAGAGAAAAATTTATTTAAAGTAAAAGACACCGATTCGCTGCTATTGAATAGCTATGAGTTTTTTGAATGGGAAGCATTTTCAAAAATTACTTCCGATAGTAGTGGAAGTAAAATTGAAGCCAACTACAAAAAAAGAATTGATTACTCCACTCAATTTAATAATCTTGAAGGTTCTTCCTCAGCCCAAAATATAGGACTTTCATTCGAGTTGATGAGCAACCCGAATAGCCAATTGAGAGCAACCGCAAGTTACCGAGAACTAAAAATATTGGACACCCTATCATTGATTAAACCAGAAAATACGGTTATTGGAAGAATAGAATACAATGCAGCTATTTTTAGCGGAGCTATTACTTCAGGAACATTTTATGAAGTAGGTTCGGGGCTTGAACAAAAACGTGAATACTCGTTTATTGAAGTAGCAGCGGGGCAGGGAACACATACTTATATTGGCGATGTAAATGAAAATGGAGTAAAAGATATTGACGAATTTGAAATTGCAGTTTTCCAAGACCAAGCAAAATACATCAAGGTTTATATTCCTTCAGATAAATACATTAGTACTTACACCAATCAGTTTAGCCAATCATTAACGCTGAGGCCCTCTGCAGTATGGAAAAACAAAACAGGAGCAAAAAAAATAATTTCTTATTTTTCTAATCAAGCATCTTATCAGGTGGATAGAAAAACTACAGATGATGATTTATCGAGAGCATACAATCCTTTCCTTCAAAGAATAAACGATACGCTTTTAGTAGCCCTGAATTCTTCTTTTAGAAATACATTTTTCTTTAATCAAAGTGGAGCTGTATTTAGCGCAGATGTATCGTATCAAGATAGCAGAAACAAAGCCCTGCTCACGAATGGAATTGATTCAAGAGCAAATACTTTTAGAGAAGGAAGAACCCGCTGGAACATGAC
>CAYPEC010000188.1:0-1905 GCA_964409625.1 uncultured Bacteroidia bacterium
CAGGAATCGAACCTGCATCAAAAGTTTAGGAAACTTCTATTCTATCCATTGAACTACGGGACCAAATTTTTATAAAGGTATATTTTTCTTTAGGAATTTTCTCCCAGCAGCAGATTTAAAATATTTCTCTCTTATAATTGCCTCTTCTCTTGTTGGGAATGGTTCTTTGTAAACCAAAACCCAAGAATTTGATTTTCTTGTAGATTTTGTTTTTCCCGAATTGTGTTCTGCTATTCTTTTTTCAATATTTTCTGTGTGCCCCTTATAGAGAGCCCCATTTTCATTTTTTATAACATATGCATAGAACATTGTATAATTTTTAAGAAACTTCCTCGCCTGTCTGACACCAGTTGAGCAGGTATTCCCCGCCCGAACGTACCGTTCGGTACGGGCGGGTATCCATTGAACTACGGGACCTCATGAAATGTTAAATTATGAATTAAAAATTAAAAATGTTGTTGGAGCGTGTAATCTATTTGATTCCGCTTCCATTTTCGGCATTTTTTTCAGTTGGTGAAACAAAAGAAAGTTTTCCGCTTGAGTTTTCTGCCATTAAAATCATTCCTTTTGATTCTATTCCTTTTATTTTTCTTGGTGCAAGATTTACTAAAACACTTACTTGTTGTCCGATAATGTCTTCTGGCTTATAGTGTTCTGCAATACCCGAAACAACTATTCTTTTCTCAAAACCAACATCGATTAATAACTTTAAAAGTTTGTCTGCCTTTGCAACTTTTTCTGCTTCTAAAATAGTTCCCACACGAATATCCATTTTGCTGAAATCATCGAAAGAAATTTCGGATTTGGAAGCCGAAATCTCAGATTTATTTTCTTGTTCGTTCATCTTTTTGGATGCTTGTAATTTTTCTATTTGCGCTTCAATAGTTACATCTTCAATTTTATCAAATAATAATGTAGCAGCATTTATCTGATGGTTTGTTTGCAACAAATCAACTCTCTCGGCATCTTTCCAGTTAAGAGATTTAAGATTTAACAATGATTTTAATTTGTTTGAAGTAAATGGCAAAAATGGCTCCATCAATACAGATAAGTTGGCACATATCTGAAGCGAAATATTCATTATAGTACGAACTCTTTTTTCATCTGAAGAAGCAATTTTCCAAGGTTCATTCTCTGCCAAATATTTATTGCCTAACCGAGCTAAATTCATTAACTCTGATAATGCTTCACGAAAACGAAACTCATCAATTGATTTAGCAATCTTTGCTGGATATTTAGCAATTTCTTCTAACAATAAAATGTCTGTCTTTGTGTATTCATCTACTGTTGGAACTTTGCCTTCATAGTATTTATGAGTAAGAACCAAAGTTCTGTTTACAAAATTTCCGAGTATGGCAACAAGTTCATTATTGTTTTTTGCTTGAAAATCTTTCCAAGTAAAATCATTGTCTTTTGATTCAGGAGCATTGCTGCATAAGGTGTAGCGCAATACATCTTGCTTATCTTTAAAATCAATTAAATACTCATGAAGCCACACAGCCCAGTTGCGCGAAGTGGAAATTTTATCGCCTTCTAAATTTAAAAATTCATTTGCAGGAACATTATCTGCCAACACATATTCTCCATGCGCCATAAGCATTGCAGGGAATATGATACAATGAAAAACGATATTATCTTTTCCAATAAAATGTATTAAGCGAGAGTCTTTGTCTTGCCAATATTTTTTCCAATCAGAAGTTAATTCTTTTGTTGCAGAGATATATCCAATAGGCGCATCAAACCATACATACAGCACTTTTCCCTCAGCATCTTTAACAGGAACTTTTACGCCCCAATCCAAATCGCGGGTCATTGCTCTTGGTTGTAATTTTTGGTCGAGCCAAGATTTGCATTGCCCAAAAACATTGGGTTTCCAATCTTTATGTGAATTGATGTACGCTTCTA
>CAYPEC010000189.1:0-1903 GCA_964409625.1 uncultured Bacteroidia bacterium
ATGATTAAAAATTTATGCACGAGCAAATATCAATAAAAAAACGCAGTAGAAAAATTCCACTGCGTTATACTTTATACTTAATTGGGTATTATTTTTTTGCTTCTGGCTTTTTAGCTGCATCTGCTGCTGGAGCTGCTGCACCCGCTGCCGGAGCCGCTGCTGCTGCTGGAGCTGCTGCTGCTGGAGCTGCTTCTTCCACATTACGAGTTACTCTAACTGCGATAACAGTCATATTGCTATTATCTAATAATTCTAATCCTGCCAATTTTATATCACCAACACGAACAGAATCTCCAATTTGCATTTTATCTATTGACAAACTAACTTCTCCTGGAAACTTATCAATTGGTCCTTTTACTTTTACAGTACGCATTTTCTTCAAAAGTTTCCCCCCCTCTTTAACTCCAGGAGCTGTTCCTGTTGTTTTCACTGGAAGGTTCATAACAACCGATTTCCCGGGTACTAACTCAATAAAATCGATATGCTGAATTTTATCAGATACTTTATTGAATTGAATTGCTTGCATAATGGCATTTACTTTTTTCCCTTCTACATCAATTTCTACTTTTAATGCATCTGGAGTATAAACCAAATTTTTAAATGCTGGCTCAGGAGCAGAGAAGTGTATTACTTCTTTACCACCATAAATTACACAAGGCACATGTCCTTTTCTACGTAAATCATTCGCACCTTTTTTACCATTTCCTGTTCTTGATGAACCGCTGATTTGAATTGTTTTCATTTTGTTTTTTGTTTTAGAGCTTCGCCCCCATTTCTCTGCGGTAGTAGAGAGGTAGTTGGTTACGCTGTTGTTTATATTAATTGAACTATTTACACTATAAAATGTGAACTAATTGACTCATGAGAAATAAGTTTTGTAATTACTTCTGCAAATAAATCAGACACGGATAAAACTTTTATTTTTTCGCTTTTTTGTTTCAATGGAATTGTATCTGTTACAATCAATTCTTTTAATCTTGACTTTTCAATACGCTCATACGCTTTACCTGAAAGAACAGCATGGGTACAAATCGCCCTAACGCTTGTAGCGCCTTTATCTAACATCATATCTGCTGCTGTGCAAAGAGTTCCGGCTGTATCGATAAGGTCATCTACTAGAACTACATCTTTACCTTCAACATCCCCTATCACAGTCATACTCTGAATTACATTTGCCTTTTTACGCTGCTTGTAACAAATAGCTAATTCGCAATCTAAATATTTAGCATATGCATTTGCTCTTTTTGTACCTCCCGTATCTGGTGCTGCCATTAAAAGATTTGGCAATTGCAAAGACTTCACATAAGGCATAAATATGGTAGATGCGTATAAATGATCAACTGGAATTTCGAAAAACCCTTGAATTTGATCTGCATGCAAATCCATTGTTATAATTCTATCTACACCTGCGGCTTCAAGCATTTTAGCAACCATCTTCGCTCCAATGGCAACTCTTGGCTGGTCTTTTCTATCTTGTCTTGCCCAACCAAAATAAGGCATTACAGCAACTATGTTATGTGCCGATGCTCTCTTTGCAGCATCAATCATGAGCAAAAGCTCCATTAGATTATCAGAGGGCGGAAAAGTAGATTGAACAATAAAAACCTCATTGCCTCTCACCGTTTCTTCAAAAGAAGGTTGAAATTCTCCATCGCTAAAGCGAGATACTGTTACACTTCCAAGACTTGAGCCATAGCTTTTTGCAATGCCCTCAGCAAGATTTTTTGATGCTGTTCCGGCAAAGAATTTAACTGGGGTTGACATGTGTATTTTTTGTTAAGGGCTGCAAATGTAGCATATTTATGAAAATAGACAAAGATGCTCTGTAATTATTTTAATTCTTTTTCTTGGTGCTGTTAAAACAATAATATAATTTCGCAGTCCACTAAAAAATGCCCCGATG
>CAYPEC010000190.1:0-1893 GCA_964409625.1 uncultured Bacteroidia bacterium
ATTTTGACGCGAAACAGAATTATATTGAGGCGCTACAACCTTTGCTGCTTCTAATTTTTTACGCATGGCATCCAATTCTTCACCAGTATCAAAAGCATAATAAGCATGACCAGAAGCAATTAATTTATCAGCATATTTTTTATAAATTCCTAACTCTTTTCTTTTACTTTGGCGATAAGGAGCATAAGGTCCATCTCCAAAACCAACACCTTCGTTTGGCTCAATACCACACCATTTTAATGAATTGATAATATACTCTTCTGCACCTTTTACATAGCGTGTTTGGTCTGTATCTTCAATGCGGAGAATAAAATCTCCATTATGTTTTTTTGCAAATAAATAACTGAATAGCGCAGTGCGAACACCACCCATGTGTAAACCCCCTGTTGGGCTTGGAGCAAAACGAACTCGAACTCTTTTGTTTTCCATTTTCAAAATTGAGTGGCAAAGATAAATTAATTTGACGATGGTTTTGCAATTGCCTTGTGCATATCTATTGAGTTTTACTTTTTACTATCTTTGTAAAAAGTAAAAATAAATGTCTCCATATTTATCCGATATATTAAAACTAAGCGTTGCAGAGCGCATTTTGCTTGTCGAAGCTATTTGGGATAGCATTGCAAGTGAAAAGAAAAATCCATATACCTTAAGTCAGGAACAGATTAAATTTTTAGAAGAAGAAATGGCTGCTTATTCTAAAAATCCTGATGAAGGCTCTTCTTGGGAGGAAATTAAAGCAAGAATTCTTAAGCGTAAATGAATTATCCCCTTGTTATTCGCAAGAGGGCAGAAAGCCAAATTGCTGAAGCATTTGCTTGGTATGAGCTACAGCGTATTGATTTAGGGAACGAGTATTTATTAAGCATTGAAGCCGTTTTACATTTAATAGAAGCTAATCCACTTATTTTTCAAACTAGACATAAAAATATTCGTGTTGCACTTGCACCAAGATTTCCTTATGGAGTGTTCTATTTTATTCATGAAGAAAAAATAGTTGTTATTGCTGTTTTACATCTTAGCAGAAACCCTAAATTGTGGAAACGAAATTCTTAAACAAACAATTGTATTTTTGAGCCATGGAAATCCTTACGCCAACCTATTGGAAAGATTACGAATTAATTGACTGTGGCAATTTTGAAAAACTCGAACGCTTTGGACAATATATCACCATTCGTCCGGAGCCACAAGCGGTATGGGATAGAGTACTTTCTGAAAAAGAATGGTTGCAAACAGCGCATGTAAAATTTATTTCAAAATCGAGTTCAGCAGGAGAGTGGAAAAAACTAAAGCAAGCTCCCGATAGATGGAATATGAGTTATGAGTTAAGGGATGCAAGAGCCAAGACTCAAGAGCCAAGAATTAAACCTCAAACTTTAAACTTCAAGCTTTCTCTAACATCATTCAAGCATGTTGGAATTTTTCCTGAACAGGCCGTGAATTGGGATTTTATTTATAATTCAGTGAAAGAACTTTCTGCAAATGGAGAAGTAAAATTCCTCAACCTTTTTGCTTATACAGGTGGCGCTTCTATTGCTGCAAAAGCTGCAGGAGCTGATGTTACACATGTTGACTCGATTCGGCAAGTGGTAACATGGGCAAAAGAAAACATGGAAGCGTCTAATTTAAATAACATTCGCTGGGTGGTTGAAGATGCCTTGAAATTTGTAAAGCGCGAAGAAAAAAGAGGCAATAAATATCACGGAATTATTTTAGACCCTCCTGCTTTTGGTCACGGACCAAATGGTGAAAAATGGAAGTTGGAAGATAACATCAATGAAATGATAAAAGGAGTTTTAAATTTGTTGGATGAAAAAAATCATTTCTTGATTTTGAATGCCTATTCACTTGGATTTTCTTCTTTGATAATTGAAAATTTACTGAAGCAAAAAAACT
>CAYPEC010000191.1:0-1884 GCA_964409625.1 uncultured Bacteroidia bacterium
ATAAATCCATTCAATTGGTTTGCTGTTGCTAACAAAATAAAAAACGAAAAAACCGACTTGGTTATTATTCGTTATTGGCTGCCCTTTATGGCTCCTTGCCTTGGTACAATTGCCCGTTTATTGAAAAATAAAACAAGAATTATTGCCATTACAGATAACGTTATTCCTCACGAAAAAAGGTTGGGAGATAATATGCTTACTAATTATTTTGTGAATTCATGCCACAGTTTTGTTGCAATGTCAAAATCTGTTTTGGATGATTTATCGAAGTTTACAAGTAATAAGAGTAAAGTCTTTTTGCCTCATCCTATCTACGATATATTCGGAAATAAAATCTCGAAAACTGAAGCAAGAAAAAATATTGCAGTGAATGAAAACGAAAAACTTATTTTGTTTTTTGGTTTTATCAGAAAATACAAAGGACTCGATTTACTTTTGGAAGCAATGGGAGATAAGCGTATTAAAGAATTAGGAGTAAAGCTGGTTGTAGCTGGGGAATTTTATGAGGATAAGAAATTTTACGATGATATTATCGCTAAGCATCAACTACAAAATTCAGTGATTGTAAAAGATACTTACATTGCTTCGGAAGAAGTAAAGAATTATTTCTGTGCTGCTGATATGGTTGTGCAACCGTATCGAAATGCAACACAAAGTGGAGTAACTCAAATTGCTTATCATTTTGAGCGTCCTATGTTGGTTACAAATGTTGGTGGGCTTTCTGAAATTATTCCCAATAACAAAGTTGGTTTTGTTGTTCAGCCAAATGCAACTTCAATAGCAGATGCTTTGGTAGAATTTTATAGTAAAAATCTTGAACAACAATTCGCTCTAAATGCTGGTGAGGAAAAGAAACGTTTTTCTTGGAAGTCTTTTGTTGATGGAGTTTTGAGTTTAGCTCAATAAACAGAATTTAAAAATCTGCCTTTCCTTTCTATTTTTAGTAGTAAATTCGCACTTCAATTAAAAAATCAACTTCTTTTGCCTCGCTATTTCATTAAATTATCTTACGATGGAACCCTTTATCACGGTTGGCAAGTGCAGGAAAATACTGCGCAAACCATTCAGCAGAAAGTGAACGTAGCGGTTTCGCAAATACTTGGTGAAAGCATTGAAGTGCTTGGCTGTGGAAGGACTGATACAGGAGTTCATGCAAAAGAGTTTTTCGCTCATTTTGATACCAAACAAAATCTGGTTACAAATCCAACAAATCCCAAGGCGGATTATGTATATAAGTTCAATGCATTGCTTCCGAAGGAAATTCTTATTACGGATTTAATGCAAGTAAAGGATGATGTTAATGCTCGATTTGATGCAGTTTCCAGAACATACGAATACATTGTGAGCAGAGAAAGAAATCCATTTTTGATTAATCGAGCGCATTTCGTTTTTGCGAATTTGGATATGGATAAAATGAACGAAGCAGCAAAATTGCTTCTTGCTTACGAAGATTTTAGTTGTTTCAGCAAAACCAATACAGATGTAAAAACCAATATTTGCAAGATTTACAGAGCTGAGTGGCAACAAAAAGAAGGTTTGCTTGTTTTTACAATAACCGCCAATCGCTTTTTGCGAAATATGGTGAGAGCAATTGTTGGAACTTTGATTGACATTGGAAAAAATAAAATTTCGATAGATGATTTCAAGAAAATCATTGAATCGAAAAACCGTTCAAATGCTGGTGAGTCAGTAGCAGCAAGCGGTTTATATTTAATTAAAGTAGATTATGATTCAGATATATTTGTGTGATGGCAGAGAAGAAGCAAACGGTTACAGGAAAAGCATTTGATACAAAATTATTCAAGCGAATTTTTGCTTTTGTATCACCGTACAAAAAAACATTTTATGCATCTGTGCTTGTTACCATTGTGCTTGCAGGTATTT
>CAYPEC010000192.1:0-1863 GCA_964409625.1 uncultured Bacteroidia bacterium
CAAACAGCATTTACTGTTTTGTTTCCATTTTTTTCAAACTCGGTAATTAGCGTTTCAATTTTTTCTGTTTTGTCAGAATCCTTGTTGTACCAAGCATTGAAGAGTTGAATAAAAATCCATTGAGTCCATTTGTAATATTCAGGGTCAGAAGTACGAACTTCTCTTTCCCAGTCAAATGAAAATCCAATTTTATCTAATTGTTCGCGATAACGTGCAATGTTTTGTTCGGTTGTAATTGCAGGGTGTTGTCCAGTTTGAATTGCATATTGTTCAGCAGGTAAACCAAAACTATCATAACCCATTGGATGCAACACATTAAATCCTTTATGGCGTTTGAAACGAGCCATAATATCCGAAGCAATATAACCTAAAGGATGTCCCACATGCAGTCCTGCTCCTGAAGGATAAGGGAACATATCCAATACATAATATTTAGGTTTTACAGAATTATTATCTGCACGAAAAGTTTTTTTCTCAGCCCAATACTTCTGCCACTTTTTTTCTATCTCTCTGAAATCGTATTCCATCAAATTATCTTTTGAAAGGTGCGAATTTAATAAAAGTAGGCAGTAATTTTACCATTCCTAAACAATTAACAATCGAAATCTTAAAAACTCTTTAGGATTATTATTTTACTCTAAGTTAAAATATATAATTTAGCCCATCTTTAAAGCATGACAGATAATTATTCAAAGCGCAGACTCCGCTCATCATCAGTTACTACAGTAGTGAGTATATCATTAGTATTGTTTATGCTCGGACTTTTAGGTCTGATGGTTTTGAATGCTCAAAAAATTTCAAACCATGTGAAGGAAAATATCGGCTTCCAAATTATTTTGAAAGAAAATGTGGATGAACAACTTGTTCAGGCATTAGACGGGGAGCTAAAAGCATCTAACTATGTGAAATCATTGGTTTATGTTACCAAAGAAGAAGCAGCTAAAAAATTACAAGAAGATTTGGGCGAAGATTTTATAAGTTTTTTAGGATTTAATCCTTTGCTTTCTTCTTTTAACTTGAACTTAAAAGCAGATTTTGCAAATACGGATAGCATTGCAAAAATTGAGAGTTGGTTGATGCAGAAAAAAGCAATTAAGGAAGTGGTTTATCAAAAATCATTGGTAGAAATGGTGAATCAGAACATCAAAAAAATTAGTCTTGTGATTTTGATTTTTACTGGATTGCTTATGCTGATTGCACTTGCACTTATTAATAATACCATTCGTTTATCTATTTACTCAAAAAGATTTTTAATTAAAACTATGCAATTGGTTGGAGCTACTCAAGGATTTATTAGACGACCATTTATTTTAAAAGGTATTAAACATGGAATTTATGGAGCACTAATTTCTATTTTGATGCTTGGCATTTCTGTATTTTTAGCTACAAATGAATATCCAGATTTAAAGGAATTACAAGATACAATGACTATCTTACAATTATTCGGATTGGTTATTCTACTTGGTATTTTAATAGGATGGATAAGCACTTCGCTTGCAGTAAGAAAATATTTGAGATTAAAAACTGACGAACTTTATTACTAAAAAAATTATCATGGATAAAGAAAAACAAACATTCGCATTCACCAAAGAAAATTACAAATGGCTTATCATTGGCATTGTTGTAATTGCTATTGGATATATTCTAATGATAGGTGGTGGCTCTGAAGACCCAAATGTTTTTAATCCTGAAATTTTCAGCACTCAGCGTATCACCGTTTCGCCAATAGTGCTACTTATCGGTTTTGGAATAGTTATTTATTCCATCATGAAAAAATCGAAAGACTAAAAATCAAAATCATTAAATGAATTTTGTTCAAGCAATTATTATTGCAATCATTGAAGGTTTAACAGAGTTTTTGCC
>CAYPEC010000193.1:0-1853 GCA_964409625.1 uncultured Bacteroidia bacterium
TGCTGCAACCGATTTAGCATTTGCTACAAAAGAAAGTAAAGAAGTATTTGATTTCTTAGGTTCAGTTTCGAATAAATATGGAATTGGTTTTTGGAAACCAGGCGCTGGTATCATTCACCAAGTAGTTTTAGAAAATTATGCATTCCCAGGTGGAATGATGATTGGAACCGATTCTCATACTGTTAACGCAGGTGGTTTGGGAATGATTGCCATTGGTGTTGGTGGAGCTGATGCCTGTGATGTAATGGCAGGCTTAGCATGGGAATTAAAAATGCCAAAATTAATCGGTGTTAAACTAACAGGAAAACTAAATGGTTGGACTGCACCAAAAGATGTGATTTTAAAAGTAGCAGGTATCTTAACTGTAAAAGGTGGAACGGATGCTGTTGTTGAATATTTTGGTGAAGGTGCAATTTCTATGAGTTGTACTGGTAAAGGAACAATTTGTAACATGGGTGCAGAAATTGGTGCAACTACTTCTACATTTGGTTACGATGCTTCTATGAGTCGTTATTTAAAAGCAACCGGTCGTGCCGATGTTGCCGAACTTGCTGATAAAGTAAAAGAACATTTAACTGCTGATGCAGATGTTTATGCAAATCCAGAAAAATATTTTGATCAAGTAATCGAAATTGATTTAAATACTTTGGAGCCACATGTAAACGGACCATTCACTCCAGATTTAGCAACTCCAATTTCTAAATTAAAAGAAGAAGCCATTAAAAATGGTTGGCCTCTAAAAATTTCTGTTGGTTTACTTGGTTCTTGTACTAATTCATCATACGAAGATATTTCTCGTGCGGTGAGTCTAGCGAAACAAGTATCTGCGAAAAATTTAAAAGCAAAATCAGAATACTTAATTAATCCAGGTTCAGAACAAATTCGTTTTACTATCAAGCGTGATGGTTTCTTAGATGTGTTTGATCAAATTGGCGCGAAAGTATTTACAAATGCTTGCGGTCCGTGTATCGGAATGTGGGATAGAATGGGTGCAGAGAAGCAAGAAAAAAATACCATCATTCATTCTTTCAATAGAAACTTTGCAAAACGTGCGGATGGAAATCCAAATACTTATGCATTTGTTGCTTCTCCTGAAATAGTTACTGCAATGGCAATTGCGGGTGATTTGACTTTTAATCCTTTAACAGATTATTTAACAAACGAAAAAGGAGAGAAAGTAAAATTGGATGCACCAACCGGTGACGAATTACCTCCAAGAGGTTTCGCAGTAGAAGATGCAGGATATCAAGCTCCAGCTGCTGATGGAAGTAATGTTTCAATTGTTGTTTCACCAACTTCGGATCGTCTACAATTATTAGATCCATTCTCAGCTTGGGAAGGTGTTGATTTAAAAGGATTGAAATTATTAATTAAAGCAAAAGGAAAATGCACTACCGACCATATTTCAATGGCTGGTCCTTGGTTAAAGTTCAGAGGACATTTAGATAATATTTCTAATAACATGTTGATTGGTGCAGTAAATGCATTCAATGAAAAAACTGATAACGTTAAAAATCAATTGACAAACACTTACGACTCTGTTCCGAAAGTTCAACGTGCATACAAAGCACAGAGCATCGGTTCAATTGTAGTAGGTGATGAAAATTACGGAGAAGGTTCTTCTCGCGAACATGCCGCTATGGAGCCTCGTCACTTAGGCGTTCGTGCTGTTTTAGTAAAATCATTTGCCCGTATTCACGAAACAAATTTGAAAAAACAAGGAATGTTAGGTTTAACATTCGCTGATAAATCGGATTACGAAAAGATTAAAGAAGATGATTCAATTGATATTATTGGTTTAACTTCATTCGCTCCGAATACTCCATTAACATTGGTGTTTAATCATGCTGACG
>CAYPEC010000194.1:0-1848 GCA_964409625.1 uncultured Bacteroidia bacterium
CAAGGTGTGATGGATGGAGATTTAGATGCATTTATAAAATCATTCCTGATGGAATATGGGAGTAGAAATTAATGGTACGAATTATAATAATTTCGTCATTGCGAGTGCGATTAGCCCGAAGCAATCTCTTACCAACTATGAGATTGCTTCGCTTCGCTCGCAATGACGAACTAAATATTTAACTTTTCAACTTTATAACCTTCATCACATGATAACCGTTTACCACAACACCCGATGCACAAAGAGCAGAGAAGCTTGTAGCATACTCAAAGAAAATGGAGTTGAATTTGAAACAATAGAATACTTAAAAAATGTTCCTACAAAAGCAGAGCTAATAAAATTGCTTGCCAAGTTGAACATGAAACCTGAAGAGATTGTGAGAAAAAAAGAACCTATTTATTTAAAGAAATTAAAAGGTTTAAAACTCAATGATGAAGAGTGGTTGCAGATATTAATTGAAAATCCAATATTAATTGAACGACCAATTGTAGTAAAAGGAAATAAAGCCATTATTGGCAGACCAATCGAAAGAGTTTTGGAACTATTATAAATATTAAATTTGAACTTTCGTTACTAACGCTAAAACTATAACAATGGAATACAGAATAGAAAAAGACACAATGGGAGAAGTAAAAGTTCCTGCTGATAAATACTGGGGAGCTCAAACAGAACGCTCGCGCAATAATTTTAAAATTGGTCCTGAGGCATCTATGCCTAAAGAAATTATTTATGCTTTTGGCTATTTAAAGAAAGCTGCAGCTATGGCAAATCATGAGCTGGGAGTACTTTCGGCAGATAAAAAAGATTTGATTGCAAAAGCTTGTGATGAAATAATTGCTGGAAAATTAGATGAACAATTCCCATTAGTTATCTGGCAAACGGGCTCTGGAACTCAATCAAACATGAATGCAAATGAAGTTATTGCATATCGTGCGCATGTAATGAGCGGAGGAAAATTAGCTGATGAGAAAAAAGTATTGCATCCAAACGATGATGTAAATAAATCTCAATCATCAAATGATACTTACCCAACTGCTATGCACATAGCGGCTTACAAGCAAGTGGTAGATATTACAATTCCAGGAATGGAAAAATTAAGAAATACACTTTTGAAAAAATCAGAAGAGTATAAAAATATTACAAAAACAGGTCGTACACATTTTATGGATGCCACTCCGCTTACTCTTGGTCAGGAGTTTAGCGGCTATGCACAACAAATTACAAACAGTATTCGTGCAATTAAAAATGCATTGGAAGTTGTTCGTGAGTTAGCATTGGGTGGAACTGCAGTTGGAACAGGATTGAATACTCCAAAAGGATATGATGTTTTGGTTGCTAAAAAAATTGCAGAACTAACAGGACTTCCATTTGTAACAGCTCCAAATAAATTTGAAGCATTGGCAGCACACGATGCAATGGTTGAATTGTCTGGTGCATTAAAGCGTTCGGCAGTTGCATTGATGAAAGTTGCAAATGATATTCGTATGTTATCGTCAGGTCCAAGATGTGGAATAGGAGAGCTAATTATTCCTGACAACGAACCAGGTTCTTCTATTATGCCAGGAAAAGTAAATCCTACACAACCCGAAGCATTGACTATGGTATGTGCTCAGGTGATGGGCAATGATGTTGCAGTTTCGATTGGTGGTTCTATGGGGCATTTTGAATTGAATGTTTTCAAACCATTGATTGCCGCTAATGTTTTGCAATCTGCTCGTTTAATTGGTGATGCTTGCGTTTCATTTAATGATAAATGTGCAATCGGTATTGAACCAAATTTGCCAGTATTGAAGCAGCATTTAGAAAATTCATTGATGCTTGTAACTGCTTTAAATACGCATATCGGTT
>CAYPEC010000195.1:0-1828 GCA_964409625.1 uncultured Bacteroidia bacterium
CTTTTGTAGAATCATTTCTTACTGGAATTTCTTCTATTCCTGATGCTTTTACAACGTGCTTCATTACCATTTCTCTTGCTTCATCTATATATTGAGGCAAATCATTTTTTAATGGCTTGTAGCTTAAATGCAGCGTTGCATTAAATTTTGTGTAGTCGATATTTATCCAATAGGGTTCTGCCAATCGGCTTTTGTCATTTGAAACATCTGAATAAATAGGAGTTTCAAAGGAATAAGGATAATTGCCTTCAAAGATTTTATACTCTTTTTCAGGAAATGTTACTCTTAAATATCCCTTTGGTTTAGGAGCGTAATAATCCTCATCATCGCATGATGAAAACAAAAAAATAAAAGAAAATAAAAGCAGACAAGAAGCAATTTTCTTGTCTGCTAAAAAATAAATTTTCATTTATCCTATTAAAATGGAAGGTCGTCAGTAGTCGGATTTGAAGCATCTACAGATGGCATTTCCGAAGGAGCTCCAGAGCTTGATTTCCCTGCATCATCTTTTCTTCCAAGCATCGTAAAATTATCAGCAACTATTTCGGTAAAATATTTTTTGTTCTTGTCTTTATCTTCGTATTGACGCGAACGAATTTTACCTTCTATAAAAAGTTGGCTTCCTTTTTTAACATATTTTTCTGCTACTTCCGCCAAACCTCTCCATACAACAACATTATGCCATTCGGTTTGGTCAACCTTGTTGCCTGTTTTGTCTTTGTAGCTTTCTGTTGTTGCAAGTGTGAATTTAGCAACCGCTACTCCACCTTCTAAGTATTTAACTTCAGGGTCTTTGCCCACATGCCCGATAAGCATCACTTTATTTAATCCTGCCATAATTGAAATTGTTTTTGATTTAACACAAAGGTAAAAATTTGAATTGAAACAAAAAAGAAAATCTTTAGCTTTGTGCTTTATGGAAAATAAAGACATACATTCTTCAAAAGCTCCTGAGCCGGTTGGATTATATCCTCACGCCAAACGAGTAGGAAATTTATTATTTCTTTCAGGAGTTGGACCAAGAGAAAGAGGAACGAAAAAAATTCCGGGTGTGGAGCTGGATGAAAAAGGAAACATTGTTTCGTACGATATTGAAGCGCAATGCCACAGTGTTTTTAAAAATGTAAAATATATTTTAGAAGATGCCGGGAGCAGTTGGAATAAAATTGTGGATGTAACTGTTTTTCTTACCAATATGAAAGATGATTTTCCGAAATACAACAAGCTTTGGGCTGAATACTTTAAAGAAAATCCTCCCTGCCGAACTACTATTGAAATTAATTGCCTACCTACTCCAATTGCTATTGAACTTAAGGTAATTGCGACCATAGATTAATTCACTGCAAATACTTGTGGGTTAAGCTAAAAACCTTATTTTTGCACTCCTTTTTAAAAAACTGATATAGTCTAAGGTCACAAATTGTGACCTTATAGCAAAAATGGAATTAATAGTAATTCAAAATAAAATAATTGAAATCAGAGGACATCGGGTTATGCTTGATAGTGATTTAGCAGAGCTATATAATGTTACAACTGGAAACTTAAATAAAGCTGTAAAAAGAAACATCAATCGTTTTCCTTCTGATTTTATGTTCCAACTTAACAAAAAGGAATACGATTCTTTAAGATTCCAAATTGGAATTTTAAAAAGAGGGCAGCATTCAAAGTACTTACCTTATGCCTTTACAGAACATGGCGTTGCAATGCTTTCTTCGGTTTTAAACAGTCAAAAAGCAATAGATGTTAATCTTGCTATAATTCGTGCATTTATTATGCTTCGTCAAATGGCAATAGGTCAAAAGGATGTTTTAAAGAAAATTAAAGAACT
>CAYPEC010000196.1:0-1793 GCA_964409625.1 uncultured Bacteroidia bacterium
TTTATCATTGTGTTTTGTTGCAACTCTTGGAGTTAATGCTCAAAACAAAAAAAATTCAGGCAAGGAGAATGCCTTAAAGCAAATTAGTGAAGACGTTAAAAGCACTGGCAAATCAGGTGCTACAAAAAAAACATCTCTTGCAACTCCTTTATACTCGGAAGATTTCGCTTCTGGAATACCAGCAAGTTGGGCGCAAGGACCTTCACCTGCAGGAGCTTTATGGGAATATAGAGGAACCTCTACAACACCTAGCAACTCAGTAGGATCTAGAGGTTGTTATGCTGGCTCTGGAATTCCTGTTGCTTCAGCAACAACTGCTAATGGATTCGTGATTTTTGACTCGGATTACTATGATACTGGAGGTTCTGATGGCAGTGGCGGATGTAATGGTGCTATAGAAGGCGTTCCACATGTTGGAAGATTGTATACTCCTGCTTATGACTTAGCATCAGCAGCATATGTAGAGTTAAAATTGACATCTTACCTTAGAATGTACAGTTCTGGAATGTATGTTTTGATTAGTACTGATAGCACAAATTGGAACGACACTTTGAATATTGGTGGTGCAATAGCTTTAAACAGTGCATCAGCTAATGCTCAATACGATGCTTTTAATATTTCTGCTGTTGCTGGCGGTCAGCCAAAAGTTTATTTTCAATTTGTATTTGATGGCGAATCTAATGTAAACAACTCTAGTTTTGGTCCTGGCTATTATTTTTGGATGTTTGACGATTTCGAAATTAGCGCATTAGCAGGGAACGATTTACAAATGAAAGCTAGATACATTGTTGCAGAAACAAATTTAGACACCTATACAAAAATTCCTTTTTCACATGTTGATAACATCTCGTTAGATGCTGATGTATTAAATTACGGATATAACGATCAGACAAATACAATTTATACTGCAAAGATAAATGATGGTAGTACTGATGTATACACATATGCAAGTTCTCCAACTACAATGACTTCGGGCACTACAACTACATTTACATCAAACTCTGCTTATTATAAACCTACTGTAATAGGAAATTACACTACATCTTATTCTGTAACTTCTGACTCAGTAGATGTTAATTCTGGAGATAATTCATTGTCTTCCATCGACTTTGAAATCACCAATAATCTTTACGCAAGAGATAATGGGAATATTTCAACTGCAAGTTCATTGGGAACAAATTCATTTACAACTTCCGGCTCAGATCAGGATGGGTTTTGTATGATGAACTTATTTGAATTTACTGGACCTGATACAATAGAATCAGTATCTATTCAATTTGTAAACAGCACAACAAACTTTGCTACTGGTGCAACAGTTAGAGGATTTGCTTTGTGGGAGTCTCAAACAGGCGGAACATTTCCAGCAACAATAGATGTTCCATTTTTTACTGATGATTATACTATTCAAGCAGGCGATGCTGGCAATTGGGTAACATTACCTTTTACGATATTTACTGGAAACACAGTAACAGCAGATGCAGCTTTTTCTGATTCTGCGCTTTATGCTGGAATTCAAATAGATGGTTCTACTCTTGGGGGAATGCGCTTGAGAGTATTTGATGACATCACAACTTTTCAGGCTTCTACTTCTGGAATGATATATCTTGGAGGCACAAATAATTCTTTCTACACTAATGGTAATGCATTCTTTATTCGTTTGAATATGAAAAGCAGAATTATCGGAGTTAAAGAGAATGCTTCTAAAACTATTAAGGTTAACCAAAATCAACCAAACCCAGCTAAAGCTAGCACAATGATTAGCTATGAATTAGAAAAAGCTTCTAATGTTTCTA
>CAYPEC010000197.1:0-1763 GCA_964409625.1 uncultured Bacteroidia bacterium
TTCAAATCAAGTTTTGTGGTAAAAGTCCCGCCCTTCGGGTAGCTGCAAACCGTTAAAACAAATTGTCGTAATTAAACCACTTCCTCTTTCTTAAATTGCAACTCGTAAAGTCTTTTGTATTGTCCGTTTTGGCTTAGCAGCTGCTGGTGGTTTCCAGATTCAATAATTTCACCTTTATCTAAAACAATTATTCTATCTGCTTTTTGGATGGTTGCCAAGCGGTGAGCAATAATAATACTTGTTCTTCCTTCGGTTAATTTTTCAAGTGCATACTGTATCATGTTTTCCGATTCAGTATCAACCGAAGAGGTAGCTTCATCTAAAACCAACACATGAGGATTGTATACATAAGCACGAGTGAATGAAATCAATTGCCTCTGCCCTACTGATAACATTGCTCCGCGCTCTTTAACATCATAATTGTATGCTCCCGGAAGTTTTTTAATAAACTCATCTGTACCCACACTCTTTGATGCTTCTACAACTTTATCAAAAGTAATTTCAGGATTATTCAATGAAATGTTATTCGCAATCGTATCTGAAAACAAGAATACATCTTGCAATACCACTCCTACATTTTTTCTCAAAAAATTCAATTTGTATTTTCGAATATCAACTCCATCAATTAGTATTTCGCCTTTGTTAAACTCATAAAAGCGATTCAACAAATTTACAATCGAAGATTTACCAGCACCTGTAGCACCCACAAAAGCAATGTTTTCGCCCATATTTACTTTAAACGAAACATTTTTTAAAACCCAATCTTCATTGTTATAAGCAAACCAAACATTTTTAAATTCTACTTCGCCCTGTATTTCAGTAGGAGCAAACGTTCCTTTATCATCAATAAAATCAGCAGTATCAAGCACTTTAAACACACGCTCCGAACCTACCATTCCCATCTGTAAAGTATTGAATCTATCTGCCAGCATTCGTATCGGGCGGAACAACATATTGATGTACATAATAAATGCCATCAACTCTCCAACGGTGGTTGTTTTTTGCAACACATCCTTTCCACCCCACCAAACAAGCAATCCGAGCGAAACAGAAGATAAAATTTCGACTACTGGAAAGAAAATAGAATAATGCCACACGGAACGAATATTGGCATCACGGTGCTTTTCATTTATTTTTTGAAAACGAGTTAACTCTTCTTTTTCTCTTCCAAAAATCTGAACAATGTTCATCCCTGTAATATGCTCCTGAACAAAAGCACTCAAGTGCGCCACTGCTGTTCTCACATCCTGAAATGCAGCTTTCACAGCATTCTTAAAAATATAAGTTGCAATTAATAAAACAGGAATTGTAGCCAAACTAATAAAAGTAAGCGTAACATTGGTGTAAAACATCACAACGATAATCACAATGAGTTTTAAAATATCACCAATGATTACAATTAATCCTTGCGAAAAAATATCAGCAATGGTTTCAATGTCTGAAACCGACCGAGTAACAAGTGTTCCAATGGCATTGTTATCAAAATATTTTAAGCGAAGATTTAAAATATGTTTATACAACTTAGTGCGTATATCAACAATAATAGACTGTCCAAGCCAGTTAGATAAATACGAATCGCCAAACTGAAGCAACCCTTCTACAATTAACAAACCGATAAGTATCAATGTCATGTTGAGTAACATTGGCAAATTACCAGCTACAATGTAAGTATCAAAAGTGTGTTGTATCAGCCAAGGACGAACAGGAGAAATACCTGCAAGCACAATGGTAACAAGCACAGATGCATAAAATGTTTTTTTGTA
>CAYPEC010000198.1:0-1763 GCA_964409625.1 uncultured Bacteroidia bacterium
GCTAAACAAATGGCTATTGATTTTGCTCGTAGCGTTTCGTAGCATTGGTTATAACGGTTCTCGGCTTTGCGAAGGGCAAGGATTAGAAGTACAAATTTTCAAATAACCACTAAAGATGATTAGAAATAAAAATATTGATGATACCACAAATGCCTTGCCTTTTGCAAAGCACGTGTTAGGTGCAGTTCCTGTTCACAAATTTACTTATAATTGGAATTTAAAAGATGCAAAATTTACAAAGGATAAAGGTAAAGTGTTTAGTTGTTTTGCTTGCGGCGGTGGTTCAACTATGGGTTATAAATTGGCTGGATTTGATGTAATAGGACATAATGATATTGATAAAAAAATGATTGAAGTTTATAAGCTAAATCATAATCCAAAATATTCATTTTTAGAAAGTATTACAACTTTTGCCAAAAGAAAGGATTTACCAAAAGAACTTTATGAACTTGATATTTTAGATGGCTCGCCACCTTGTAGCAGTTTTTCAATGGCTGGTAATCGTGAAAAGGATTGGGGCAAAGAAAAGATATTTAGAGAAGGTCAGGAATTACAAGTTTTAGATACTTTATTCTTTGATTTTATTGATTTGGCAAAAGAGCTACAACCAAAAGTAGTTGTAGCTGAAAACGTAAAAGGATTGTTGATGGGTGATGCAAAGCAATATGTTATTAAAATTTACAAAGAATTTGAAAAAGCTGGTTACTATTGCCAACACTTTTTATTAGATGCTTCAAAAATGGGTGTGCCACAAAAAAGGGAACGTGTATTTTTTATAGCATTAAGAAAAGATTTAGCACAGCCATTTTTACATTTTGCTGATATGTTTACAGAAGTTCCTAAAATAGATTTGAATTTTAACGAACCTGAAATAAAGTATAATGAATTTTCTGATTATTCCGGACCACCAATAACGGAATACGCAAAAAGAGCTTGGGATGTTAGAAGCGAAAAAGACAATAATATTGCTGACAGCAAAAAACGTGTTCCGGGAATGAAAGTAAGTGATATGAATACAGCTTATGTTTTTGATAACAAAGTATGCCAAACATTAACGGCAAAAGGTAATTGTGGAAGTTTGCTGTTTTCAAAGCCAATAAGATTAAGTAAACAAGAATTTTGCAATATTGGTACATTTCCACAAGATTATAATTTCACTTGTAATTTTGGATATTTAATAGGAATGAGTGTACCACCAATAATGACTGCTCAAATTTCAACACAAATATTTTCACAATGGCTGTCGAAGTTATAGGGTCGTCTTTTGGAATTGCACCTAACGTTCGCAGGTTGGCGATGTTGATTTTTTGCTGACTGAAAAGATAAATTGAAACTGAAAACTTAATAATTAAAAAACAAAATTTGATATGGAAACTAAAGAGCAAAAAAGCAATATTGTCCAACCTGTTGTTAGGCGTAGGGCGGACATCAATCAGGAGATTGCCGAAAAGTGGGAATTAATCGCTCAAATAAAAACCGAAATAGTTGCCTTGAAAAAAGAGGAACTTCTATTGTGCGATGACCACCAAAGATTTGAGGAAAAGGAAGAAGAAATAACTATTTCAAGGCGACCTAAGAAAATTGAAAAGCGATTAATTGGGCGTATCCATTGGAACGAAGAATTTAAAGATGAAGATACGGGGCAATCTGTTTGGATTGAGCGTTCACAGGTTGTTCGTGTCAATGGTGAGTGGCAGTAGCCTTACGCCTAACTACCTTATAGCCGCTATGTTTTTACCCAAAAAGAAATAAACTGGATTGAT
>CAYPEC010000199.1:0-1760 GCA_964409625.1 uncultured Bacteroidia bacterium
ACTAAGACTGCTATTGGCGGCTTTCTTGAGGGAATTGTTTCTTTTCAAACACATGCTATTACACTTGAAAAAGGAGAATCCATTTATCTTTCAAGTGATGGTTATGCCGACCAATTTGGACAGAATGATAAAAAATTGATGACAAAAAAGTTCAAAGAAATACTTTTATCCATACAAGATAAATCTATGCAGGAACAAGAGCAACATCTTCAGAATTTTCATTTGCAATGGCGAGGAACAACAGGGCAAACAGATGATGTACTGGTAATGGGAGTAAAATTTTAAATTTCTACAATGCCTTACAAAAACCTGCAAGATTGTATTGATGACCTTGAAAAGCACGGGCATTTAATTCGTATTAAAGAAGAAGTTGACCCTTATCTTGAAATGGCTGCAATACATTTGAGGGTGCATGAAGCAAAAGGGAAAGCAATATTATTTGAAAAAATAAAAGGTTGCGAATTTCAAGCTGTATCTAATCTTTTTGGAACATTGGAGCGAAGCAAATTTATGTTTCGTGATACAATTGAGAATGTAAAAAAACTCATTGAACTAAAATCAAATCCACTTGAAGCACTTAAAAGTCCTGTAAAAAATTTAGGTGTTGCACTTTCTGCACTCAATGCTTTTCCTAAAAAAGTTTCGTTTGATAGTTTAGGATTTACGGAAACCACCATTGATAAACTTCCTCAAGTGCAATGCTGGGAAAAAGATGGAGGTGCCTTTGTAACACTTCCGCTAGTGTATTCTGAAGACATTGATAAGCCAGAAGTAATGAATTCCAATTTGGGAATGTACCGCATTCAGCTTTCGGGAAATGAGTATGTAATGAACAAAGAAGTCGGGTTGCATTATCAATTGCATAGAGGTATTGGAGTACATCAAACAAAATCAAATGCAAAAGGAAAACCTTTAAAGGTTAGCGTTTTTGTTGGAGGAACGCCTGCACAAATATTCTCTGCTGTAATGCCATTACCCGAAGGAATGAGCGAATTAACTTTTGCCGGAGTGCTTGGCGGAAGAAGATTTAGATACGCATATAAAGATGGTTATTGTATTTCGGCTGATGCTGATTTTGTAATTACAGGAGAAGTATATCCAAACGAAAATAAGCCGGAAGGACCGTTTGGCGACCATTTGGGCTATTATAGCTTAAAGCACGACTTTCCAGTAATGCGCGTACATAAAGTGTGGAGAAAGAAAAATCCAATATGGGCTTTTACAGTTGTAGGTCGTCCACCACAGGAAGACACAAGCTTTGGAGCATTGATACACGATATTACAGGAGATATTATCTCGAAAGAAATTCCCGGATTGCACGAAGTACATGCAGTGGATGCAGCAGGTGTACATCCCTTGCTGCTTGCTATTGGCAGTGAGCGCTACACACCTTACATCAAAGAAAAAAAGCCACAGGAAATTTTAACCATTGCCAACCATATTCTTGGAACAGGACAAATGTCTTTAGCTAAATATGTTTTCATTACTTCAAAAGAAGATGCACCAAATTTATCTTCACATGATACAGAAGCATATTTTAAGCATGTGCTCGAAAGAGTTGATTGGACAAGAGATTTACATTTTCACACCAAAACAACTATTGACACACTCGACTATAGCGGAACGAATTTGAACAGTGGCTCCAAACTGGTGATTGCAGCAGCAGGAGATAAAAAAAGAAACTTAGGCACTACCCTACCCGATTTAAATTTACTCGAAGGTTTTTCAAACCCTAAGCTTGTTATGCCCGGTGTTATTGC
>CAYPEC010000200.1:0-1747 GCA_964409625.1 uncultured Bacteroidia bacterium
AATGTATCCTCTCCTACCATTTGGGTTGCAAATCTATTTTGATGCAAGCAATGTTTTATGTGGCAATTAGATTTTTATTAACAACATTAAATGAATAAATATAGAGCTCCACATGTTCAATAATGAATAGAAGAAGGATAAAACTTTTACATTTGCGAAGCTTAAAAACAGGCATAATAGATATAGTATGTTAAAAATCGGAGTTCTTGGCGCAGGGCATTTAGGGAAAATCCATCTGAAAATTTTAAAAGAATCTCCATCTTTTGAATTAGTGGGATTTTATGACTCTATGAAAGAAGTAAGAGATAAAGTCTCTGCTGAATTTGGGCTCAAATCTTTTGATAATGCAGATGTTCTTATTGATTCGTGTGACGTAATTGATATTGTTACTCCCACAATCACACATTTTAATTTAGCTAAAGAAGCCATAAAAAAATCAAAACACGTATTTATAGAAAAACCTCTTGCTAATAGCATCGAAGAAGGAAAAACATTGATGCGACTTTCAAAAGAAGCAAATGTGAAAGTTCAAGTTGGACATGTAGAAAGATTTAATCCAGCTTTTATTGCTGCACAACCTTACTTGAATAGTCCTTTATTTATTGAAACTCATCGTTTAGCATTATTTAATCCAAGAGGAACAGATGTTTCAGTAGTATTAGATTTAATGATTCACGATATTGATATTGTATTAAGTACCGTAAAAGCAAATATTAAAAAAATCAGCGCTAGTGGTGTAGCTGTTGTAAGCGACACTCCTGATATTACTAACGCAAGAATAGAATTTGACAATGGCTGTGTAGCAAATCTTACAGCAAGTAGAATATCAATGAAGAATATGAGAAAATCTCGTTTTTTTCAAAGAGATGCATATATATCTGTAGATTTTCTTGAAAAACGGAGTGAGATTATTCGAATGAAAACAATTGAAGGTATCGCTGACCCATTAGCTGTAACAATTGATTTGGGTGAAAAAGGCATTAAGCAAATCTATTTTGAAAATCCAGAGATAAAATCAAGCAATGCCATACAATCGGAATTAGAAACTTTCGCAAATGCTATCGATGAAGACTCAGAACCTATCGTATCAATTGATGCAGGGTATAAAGCGTTAGAAATTGCTCACCTCATAATTGAAAAAGTTGCTCAAGGAGCAAATTTTTCTAAACAATCACAATAAAATAAATTTATCTCCGTTAAACGCACAAATCATGATTGCACGATTATTTTTATTTTTTTTCTGCGTCTCACTATTTTCTTGCGAAATAATTAATCGCGAAGAAGAAATCCCATCTTATCTTCATATTGACTCATTAACAGTAAAAACAGATTACGCAACGCAAGGCACAGCTTCGCACAAAATTACTGATGCTTGGGTTTACATTGATGACAATCCTATTGGAACCTTTGAACTACCTGCAACATTTCCAATACTTAATGAAGGCACTCATCAATTAAAAATATTTGCTGGTATAAAGGAAAATGGAATTTCTTCTACAAGAACAATTTACCCTTTTTATAAAGTACACAGCGCAAGCATTAATCTTAAAAGAGGAGAAAAATTAGATTACAGTTTATTTACTTCACCTATTGAGTTCACTTACGAAGATAGCGTTGACTATTTATGGATGGAAAAATTTGAAGGTACTGGCATTTCAATGACAAAAGGGAATAATAGCGATACAAGTATGATTTACTCATCTTCCGACATAATTGAAAACACTAAAGGAATAGCTATTTTGGATGG
>CAYPEC010000201.1:0-1735 GCA_964409625.1 uncultured Bacteroidia bacterium
AACATGGGAAAAATAATTGCAATTGCTAATCAAAAAGGTGGAGTAGGAAAAACTACTACCGCTATTAATCTTGCAGCAAGCTTGGCAGTGTTAGAGCACAAAACACTTCTGGTAGATGCAGACCCACAAGCAAACTCTACCTCTGGAGTTGGTTTCGACCCGCGCAATATTAAAACAAGTATCTACGAGTGCATCATCGAAGGCATAGACCCAAAGTCTGTTATTTTAAATACCGAAACACCTCACATGGATTTGTTGCCAGCACACATTGATTTGGTGGGAGCAGAAATTGAAATGATAAATCTGCCAAACAGAGAAAAAATGATGCGTGGAGCTTTAGCAAAACTAAAAGAAGAATACGATTTTATTATTATTGATTGCTCACCTTCGCTCGGACTTGTAACTGTAAACTCGCTTACAGCTGCCGATTCGGTTATTATACCTGTGCAATGCGAATACTTTGCCTTAGAAGGATTAGGAAAATTATTAAATACAATCAAAATAGTTCAGCAACGATTAAACCCTGAACTCGAAATTGAAGGCATTTTACTTACTATGTATGATGTACGTTTGCGCCTATCGAACCAAGTGGTAGAAGAAGTAAAAACACACTTTCAGGAAATGGTTTTTGATACCATTATTCAGCGCAATACAAAACTTGGCGAAGCTCCAAGCTATGGCGAAACCATTATTATGCATGATGCAAGCAGCAAAGGTTCTGTCAATTACTTAAATCTCGCTCGAGAAATTCTTCAAAAGAATGAAATGACCAGAATGAAAGAAGCAGATAAGATTATTGTGTAGTAGGGTAAAGGGGAATGGAATAGTAGAAAAAGAAAGAATTAAAAATAAAATTGATTAACAGAAATCTGTCAGCAATTTATTTCTACTTTTTTCTAAAAAAAGTTTCAAAAGAAAACTACTCACATTCTTTTGTCTTGATAATATAAAATGATGATTTTTTTGTTCCTACTTTTTTCTATCTTTGCCACCCCTATAACCTATGTTGTATTTAGGCAATTATGATAAACATTACTCTACCCGATGGCTCGGTTCGCCAGTATAAAAAAGGAACTACAGCACTTGAAATAGCTCAAAGCATTAGTGAAGGATTAGCTCGAAATGTACTTGCAGCAAAAGTAAACTCTGAAATTTGGGATGCTACGCGCCCTATTAACGCTGATGCTCAAGTTAAACTACTTACTTGGAATGATGATGATGGAAAATCTACTATGTGGCATTCATCGGCACACCTTATGGCAGAAGCTCTTGAAGCATTTTATCCAGGAACTAAATTTGGTATAGGTCCACCCATCGAAAACGGATTTTATTATGATGTGGACTTAGGCGGCAAAATTATTTCTCCTGAAGATTTCAAAAAGATTGAAGAAAAAATGCTTGAACTTGCAAGGCAGAATAATGCTTATGTAAGAAAAGAAATTTCTAAAAAAGATGCTATAAATTATTTCAAAGAAAAAAATGACGAGTATAAATTAGAACTTCTTGATGGCTTAGAAGATGGCAAAATCACTTTTTATCAGCAAGGAAATTTTACTGATTTATGCAAAGGACCTCATATTCCAAATACAGGATTTATAAAAGCTGTGAAGTTGATGAGTGTTGCAGGAGCTTATTGGAGAGGCGATGAAAAAAACAAACAGCTTACTCGTATTTATGCAATCACATTTCCAAAACAAAAAGAACTAACCGATTATCTTTTACTTTTAGAAGAAGC
>CAYPEC010000202.1:0-1732 GCA_964409625.1 uncultured Bacteroidia bacterium
ATTAATGATCGAATACCCACTAAAGATAAAAGACGAGTTGTATCGGCGGGAAAAGCCGTGGTTGCGATGATATTAAATGGTCTTGGATTTACTAATCGCCGACTGTATTTGACGCACCAGTTTTTCGAAACAAAACCGGTAGAAATTCTGCTTGATGCGGATATTGCTGCCTCGGACCTAACCGATCATGCGCTGGGTCGGGCCTTAGATGATATCGCGGAATATGGCTCAAGCAAATTATTTGGAGAAGTTGCATTTGAAATCGCGGTGGAAAATAATTTATTGGGAACCTTAAATCATATTGATACGACCAGCCTCTCGGTTAATGGTGAATACAAGCAAGAAGAGATTAAAAAGAATGAAGGTGTGGAGCCGGCAGTAATTACTATTACGCACGGTCATTCTAAAGATTATCGACCTGACTTAAAGCAAGTGGTTCTTTCGTTGGTGGTAAATGGGCCGAGTGCAATGCCATTATTTATGGAACCGCTTGATGGAAACAGTTCTGATAAAAAAAGTTTTCATGAAACAATTAAAAAAGTGAATGAATTTAAAAAACAAATTGATCTTAAAAATAATTTTAAATGGGTTGCTGATTCAGCCTTATATTCCAAAGAGAAATTATTAAAAAACAATGATTATTGTTGGCTGACCAGAGTTCCCGAAACAATAACAGAAGCTAAAAACATTACCTTAAAACCATCAGAAGAAATTGAATGGAAAGTGCTTAAAAAAGGCTATAAAATATCACCCTTCAGATCAAATTATGGTGATATTGAACAGCGTTGGTTGCTGGTATATTCAGAACAAGCTTACAACAGAGAAAAAAAGACCTTCGAAAAAAATAGTGTGAAAAAAGATGCGGCGCTGAAAAATATTTTATGGCATCTTGGCAATGAGATATTTGATTGCGAGAAAGACGCGCAAGCCGCTCTTAAAAAAATTAAAAAGAAAAACTATTTATACCTCATTGAAAGCATCATTATGCCAATAATGAAATATGCAAAAAAAGGAAAACCAAAGCCAGATGAGGAAAAAATTATTACTGGATATAAAATAGACACTTCTTTCAAAATAAACATGGATGAAGTGGAGAAAATATTAAACAGTAAAGGGCGATTTATTCTCGGTACAAATGATCTTAATACAGAAAAATTTCCAGATGAAAATATGTTAAATGAATACAAAGAACAGCAAAATGTTGAAGGCGGGTTTCGCTTTTTAAAAGACCCCTGGTTTATGGTGGATTCTATTTTTTTAAAATCGCCAAAGCGAATTGAGGCATTGATGATGGTAATGACACTTTGTTTAATGATCTACAATATATCGCAATATAAATTACGTACCGCATTAAAAGAAAAGAATGAAACACTACCAAATCAAATTAATAAACGCATTCAAAATCCAACGATGCGTTGGATTTTCCAGATCATGGAAGGCGTTACCGTCGTTCAATTTTTTGAAAACAACATTAAAAAACCATTCAATAAAGTTATTGCGAATATAAATGAGTTGAGAAAGAAAATTATTCAACTATTTGGAGGTACTGCCTGTAGAATGTATGGGTTAATTAAAAATTGTACGGTGGAGATCGTAGGAATGTAGGTTATCAGTAATTCTCCCCCTGTAAAATATTTTTCTTTCTACCAATGCTCTTAAAAAAACTCACGGTTTCTTCACTAAATTCAGAAAATTTTCCGTAGTATTTATTGTACCTAACACTTTCATGCAT
>CAYPEC010000203.1:0-1720 GCA_964409625.1 uncultured Bacteroidia bacterium
CAAACGAATTAGAAGTAACCGTAGGAAGTTATTATGACCAATTTGGTAATGGACTAATTTTTAGAAGCTATGAAGAGAGAGGTTTGGGATGGGACAATGCTATGGATGGAATAAGAGTGAGGTACAAGCCATATAGAGGAATTCAGTTAAAAGGATTGGTAGGAAAACAAAGAAATTTTTTTACATATGGTGCTGGAATAGTTAGAGGACTTGATGGAGAAGTAAATGTTAACGAATTATTATTCCCGAATGATAGTATTTTAAGAAAAGGGAATTTAGTTTTAGGAGGAAGTTTTGTAAGCCGTTATCAGCCCGACCAAAACAGCTCTTATGTATTACCTGAAAATGTTGGAGCTTCTGCCGGAAGAATTAATTTCACGTACGGAGGATTTAGCGTTGGAGGGGAATATGCATATAAAATAAATGACCCTAATCCTGATAATGGTTGGATTTACAAAAACGGGGAAGCATTATTAGTTCAAACAAGTTATGTTCAGAAAGGAATGAGTATTTCCTTTAGTGCGAAACGACAAGAGAATATGGGTTACCGTTCAGATATTACCGCAAACGGAAGTAGTTTGTATTTGAATTATCTGCCTGCTCTTTGTAGGCAACACACTTATGCGTTGATGGCATTTTATCCTTATGCAGTGCAGCCAAATGGCGAAACCGCTTTTCAAGGAGAGTTTAATTATAAAGTAAAAAAAGGAACTTTGCTTGGTGGTCAATATGGAATGGATATTTCTCTTACCTATGCTCAAGCAAATGGGTTGGATACTACTAATCTAAATCCATTACAAGATAGCTCAAGGATGGGATATAAATCAAACTATTTTGGATTAGGAGACGTATATTATAGAGATTTTGTTTTTGAAGTGAGTAAAAAATTCTCTAAAAAAATTAAAACAACTTTCATGTATGCCTATCAGGAATACAATAAAGATGTTGTGCAAAGTATAAGGGGTTATGGAACTATATACTCGCATATAGCACTTGCCGATGTTTTATATAAATTTCAATCCGATAAAGCAATAAGAATTGAGTTACAACATTTATATACTAAGAATGATATGGGTAGCTGGGCTCATGCACTTTTGGAACTTTCCCTTGGTTCTCATTGGTTCATGGCTGTTCAAGACCAATACAATTATGGAAACGAAGATTCTAAAAAACGGTTTCATTATTATAATGGAACCGTAGGATTTGTAAAAGATGCAAATAGAATCGTATTGGGATATGGCAGACAACGCGCAGGTATTTTTTGTGTAGGCGGAATTTGTAGAGTAGTTCCTGCTTCAAATGGTTTAACTTTGACAATAACAAGTAGCTTTTAATAACATGAAAAATATTTTTAAAGTATTATTTTTAGTAGTAGTGGCAATGTTAACTTCATGTGATTATGAAAATAATCCATACCAACCAACTTCTTCGAGTGGCGGTTCTACAGCCATAAAAAAGAAAAAAATATTGTTAGAGGACTATACAGGACATACTTGTGGCACATGCCCTCCAGCGGCTGCAGAAGCAGCAAGGCTAAAAGGCATTTATCAAGACCAATTAGTAGTTATGGCAATTCATGCGGGACCTTATGCCCCTCCATCAACTGGAATTTACACTTATGATTTTAGAACTACTGCTGGAACTGATTACTACACAACTTTTGGATTTCCTGGTACACCAAATGGTTTGGTTAATAGAGCAGGGTATTCCAGCTCTCATA
>CAYPEC010000204.1:0-1712 GCA_964409625.1 uncultured Bacteroidia bacterium
GGATATTTTCCATTACTCAAATAACAAGAGCGGCTAACTTCAGTAAACAACTGATTTAAACCTGGCCATATATAATCCGCAAACTGAACTTCAACAATCGGTTTTAATCCTACTGCACTCATTCCAACAGTACTTCCTACAATAAATGCTTCTTGAATAGGTGTATTAAAAACTCTATCATCGCCAAATTTTTGAGCAAGTGTAGCAGCTTCTCTAAACACACCACCTAATCTTCCTCCCACATCTTGTCCATAAAGCAAACACTCTTTATGCTTTGCCATCAGCTCCTGAATTGCAAACAAAGCAGAGTCAACCATCACAGTTTTTTCTTTGCCTTTTGGCTCTCGAATTCCTTTTTCTTCTGTAACTGGAGTAGGAGCAAAGTCATGCGTGAAAAGGTCTTCAGGTCTTGGTTCTTCCGCTTTTAATGCTTTTTCATATTCTTCCTGAACAAACTTTTTAGCACTTTCTTCAATTTTAGTTAATTCGTAAGTATCAAAACCAGCAACAATTAATTGGTTTTTAAATCTCGGGAAAGGGTCGCGCTTCATGGCTTCTGGCAAATCGTCTCTGTACCATTCTTTACGAACACCTGATGTGTGATGATTTAAAAGAGGAACTTTTGCATGAACTAAAAATGGTCTTCTCTCTTTTCGAATAATTTCAAAAACTTCTTTTATCGTTTCGTAACTTTTGAAAAAGTCTGTTCCGTCAATGGTTCGTGTTTCAAGCCCTTTAAAGCCCTTTGCAAATTCTGTTGCGTCTTGTGCGCGAGTCTCTTTTGCATTAGCAGAAATATCCCATTCATTATCCTGAATCAAATAAAGTATTGGAAGTTTTTTTAAAACAGCCATCTGAAATGCTTCTGAAACTTCACCTTCGGTAATGGATGCATCACCAAGAGAACAAACAGTTACAGGTCTTTCCTCATCTTTAAACGAACTTATTTTTTGTTTTTCTAAATATTGTACACCCATTGCAATACCTGTTGTTGGAATTGCTTGCATCCCTGTAGCCGAAGATTGGTGAGGGATTTTAGGCATGTTATCTCTTTTTAAACTTGGGTGAGAATAATATGTTCTTCCTCCTGAAAATGGGTCATCTCTTTTAGCAAGCAATTGAAGCATTAATTCATAAGGTTTCATCCCGATTCCAAGCAAAATACTATCATCACGATAATAAGGCGAAACCCAGTCTTGTGGTTTTAATTGTAATCCTAAAGCAAGCTGTATAGCTTCATGTCCGCGCGAAGTAGCGTGAACATATTTTGCAGTAACTTCTTTGTTTGCTTCGTATAATTCTGACATGGACTTGGCAGTGCACATCAATTCGAATGCTTTAGTCACAATATCTTTAGAGATAGAGGAGGAATTGGATTTTATTTCACTTTTCGATTCAGCCATGTTCTTATAATCTTATTGCAAAGTAAAGAAAAAAAGAATTAGTTAAATCGGAGAAGGAATTTGAAAAGGATATTAATTCAACATTGGGTCTTCAGGAAAATTTGAAATAATGGAGTATTCTTGTCCAAGAGATGCTAGTGCAGTTTTCCAGAGCTTAGTAGTATCGTCCGCAAAAATTGAGTTTGTTTCTAAATTTGTTACTACCCAAGTATTTTCTTTTAATTCTTTTTCAAGTTGTTTTGCTTCCCAACCCGAATAACCAGCAAAAAAACGAAGCTCAGTACTTTTTATCTGCTTGTTTTCTATCAT
>CAYPEC010000205.1:0-1700 GCA_964409625.1 uncultured Bacteroidia bacterium
TTACTTTTTTGCATCAAGGCAAAAAAGTGAGTGGGGTTTTAGGGGCAAAGCCCATAGCCGTCAACCTAATCCTATTAATTTCCAAACAGTCAATTAGTTATATCGATATTGATATATTTATTCAACCCATCTTTTTTCAGAATGGGTTTACATTTAGTTTTTTTCTCCATATCAAAGATCTTTTTGCGTTTAATTTAAGTTTGTATTTTACATGAATTATTGTTAATAATATCTCTTTGTTTTCTATGTAAATATACGACTATTTATTTGAATTACAATTAAATACATAGAATATATTTTCGAAATTTACTCTATTCTTTCTTTTTTCTTGCCAATGATTATTGAGCAGTATGTGAAATAATGATTTGATTAAATCACTCAGTTTTGTTGTATAGACATCTCGAAATAAACGCAAAATAATTTTACGTTCTAAAATGGTTTTTAGACTTTTATCTATGCTCATTATTTTACATTTTTGTCGATAAAATTCTTGTCTGGCAATTGATACAATTTCCATCGTCAGTACTATATATAATAACTTGGCATATATTAAGCACTTAAATCGCTCATACTTCATCTTTTGAACATTTGCAATGCCTAATTCTGATTTCCAGTGCTTAAACATCAGTTCTATCTGCCATCTCAGCCGATACAAACAAAAATGTTTTGAAGCGGGTATTTTTTCATTTGGTATATTGGTTATTATTAGCGTAAATCTTGCCCTAGAACGTTTGTTATCACTTATGGTGAGACCTTTTCTTTTAGCTGTTTTATTCAAAGAAGCAAGTCGTTTTCTGTATATTTCTTCTGGTACTAATTCTATTACCAATTTTGTTCGTAAAGTTTGCTCTTTTCCGATGGTTACTTCCATTTCAATTTGCGTCTGACGTGTTTGTGTCATATAATTGTAGAGCGTATTAAAGCAAATTTGTTTGCCGTTTTCAAAAGCCAACACACTGCCGTTGAGACGAGAAAGATAGTAAGCGTTTTGTTTTTCAATTTTAATAAATGATTTGACATTAAAATAACCAAGATCACGTAACACGAGCTCACCTTCTGAAAATTTTTCTTGCAACTGAGAAGCTTCTTTAGCATCGGGAACGTTAGCTGAAGTCAAATTGAAATAAATGAATTTAAGTGTTTTAAGGTCAAATTCATATTGAATGCATATTGCTGCTTCAGAAGTACAACTGCCGCCAAAACCTTTAAACTGCTCGCTTAATTGCTTTGGCAAGTCGAATCTTGTGCCATCTTTAATGCGTAAGGTGGTAAACTCTCGCAGAAAAGCCCCATCTATCAGTTCAGATAGTTGTGTTGACAAAGCCTCTTCGACAAGAAGACGCAAATATTCTACAGCAGATTCAGTATATCTTTTATCAATACCTTGCTTGCTGATTGTAACTCGTTGTTGTACTCCATACTCTATGGCAGATTGATTCAGAGATTGATAACCAGATTCTGAAACACTGTAAAGCACTATGTCAAGGAACTCTTTTGGTGATATTTTACCTCCAGCACGTTGGTAGAAATTGCTTTCAATGGCTTTATTTTGCAAAGCTGAATGACTAAAAAAAGTATTAATACGATTAGAGATAATTTTTGTAACATCCCCATATATATACTACTTTTTGCAATAATTCATAATATGCTATATATCATAATGTTATGAATTAGGTTGACGGCTATGGGGCAAAGCCCCT
>CAYPEC010000206.1:0-1689 GCA_964409625.1 uncultured Bacteroidia bacterium
TAAAAGGTGAAAACTGTCCTTGCTTCAATATCTCTACGTTTCTCGAACCTTTGTCAAATACTGATTTTGTAGCTGCATCTAAGTCTGACCCGAACTTTGAAAACGCTTCCAACTCACGATATTGTGCTTGGTCAAGTTTTAATGTTCCAGCCACTTTCTTCATTGATTTAATCTGAGCATTACCTCCAACACGCGATACCGAAATACCTACGTTGATAGCAGGACGCACACCTGAGTTAAATAAGTTTGATTCAAGAAATATCTGTCCGTCAGTAATCGAAATTACGTTTGTAGGAATATAGGCAGATACATCTCCAGCTTGTGTTTCAATAATTGGCAATGCAGTTAATGAACCTCCTCCTTTTACAATTCCTCTGATTGATTCAGGAAGGTCATTCATTGCCTGTGCGATGCTATCGTTAGCATTAATCTTCGCAGCTCTTTCCAACAAACGGCTATGTAAGTAGAACACATCACCTGGATATGCCTCACGTCCCGGAGGTCTTCTTAATAACAAAGATACTTCACGGTAAGCCACTGCTTGTTTAGATAAATCATCATAAACAATTAATGCTGGTCTTCCGGTATCACGGAAAAATTCTCCAATCGCAGCTCCTGCAAATGGTGCAAAGAATTGCATTGGAGCTGGGTCAGCAGCAGCAGCACACACAATTACTGTGTAAGCCATCGCTCCATTATCTTCCAATACTTTTTGAATGTTTGCAACTGTACTTCCTTTTTGTCCAATAGCTACATATATACAGAATACAGGTTGTCCTGCTTCATAAAATTCTTTTTGGTTGATGATGGTATCAATACAAACTGCTGTTTTTCCAGTTTGACGGTCACCAATCACAAGTTCTCTTTGTCCTCTTCCAATCGGAATCATCGCATCAATTGCTTTGATACCTGTTTGCAATGGCTCATTCACCGGCTGACGATAAATTACTCCCGGAGCTTTTCTTTCCAAAGGCATTTCATACAATGTTCCTGCAATAGGTCCTTTTCCATCAATAGGATTTCCAAGTGTGTCTACTACTCTTCCTAACATTCCCTCTCCTACATTGATAGATGCAATCTTGCGAGTTCTCTTTGCTGTATCTCCTTCTTTAATATCTGTCGAAGCTCCTAACAATACCGCTCCCACATTGTCTTCTTCAAGGTTCAATACAATTCCTTTTAGTCCGTTATCAAATTCAATCAACTCTCCTGATTGTACATTCGATAGACCGTATATACGAGCAATACCATCTCCTACTTGAAGTACTGTTCCAACTTCTTCAAGCTCCGATGCTGTTTTAAAGTTTGATAGCTGTTCTCTTAATATTGCAGATACTTCTGCTGGTTTAATTTCTGGCATTTTGTTTTTGTTTACTAGTTAATTTGTCTATTCGTTTATTGGTTTAAAGTTTCTTGGTATTTCACCATTTAACTAATGAACTATTGAACCAATAACCTATTTTAAAATTCTTTTATATATGGATTCTCTTTAAATATTCTACTTAGCTTCATTATCTTCGTTCTGATACTTGCATCATCCTGCTTATCTCCTACTCTTACTATAAATCCTCCTATCAGTGTTGTATCAACTTTTTCAACCAATTCAATCTCTGATTTAGTTGCACCTTTTATTACTTCAATAACTTGTTTGCGCAATGTTTCATCTATTCCGAAAGCTGTAGTGATAAC
>CAYPEC010000207.1:0-1666 GCA_964409625.1 uncultured Bacteroidia bacterium
CTGTTCCAAATTCCATAGTTATATAATCATCATATATAATAGGTACCGAACGATTAACAATAGGAACAATTACTCGTTTCCCTTTTAAATGTTTGTACCTCTCATCATCGGGATGAACACAAACAGCAGTATCTCCCAAAATCGTTTCAGGACGAGTAGTTGCAATGGTTATATAGTCAGGGGTTTGGAGTTCGGAGTTCGGAGAATTGTCTTCTATCTTATATCTTACATAATACAGTTTAGAATTAACTTCTTTATAAATAACCTCTTCATCCGAAACCGCTGTTAATCCTTGCGGGTCCCAGTTTACTATTCTTACTCCTCGATAGATATATCCTTTATTATATAAATCAATAAACACATCTATTACTGCTTCGCTTAAATCTTTATCCATCGTAAACTTCGTTCTATCCCAATCGCAGGAAGCACCAAGTTTTTTAAGCTGTTCAAGAATTATTCCTCCATATTTTTCTTTCCATTCCCATGCGTATTTCAAAAATTCTTCGCGAGTTAAATCAGTTTTTTTAATTCCTTTCTCTTTTAATAGAGCAACCACTTTAGCTTCAGTTGCAATACTTGCATGGTCTGTTCCTGGAACCCAGCAGGCATTCTTGCCAAGCATCCTTGCTCTTCTTATCAAAACATCTTGAATAGTATTATTTAGCATGTGACCCATGTGCAGCACACCAGTAACATTTGGAGGGGGAATTACAATTGTATAGGGCTCTCTATCATCAGGGTTAGAAGAAAAAAACTTTTTCTCCATCCAATAGGCATACCATTTGTCTTCAACAGATTTAGGGTCGTATATTTTAGGAATTTCCATACTTATTTTAAAGGATTGCAAAGCTAATAATTTTCACCTATTCAAACTCGTTTTTATGGCATGATTTATGTTAAAATTTGAAGCTGAAAAATAAACCTACATTTACATTAATAAAAAAATAAAACTATGAAAAAGACTCTACTAACATTAGCAATTGTAGCAATGAGCGCATTTGCTGTTAATGCTCAGGACTTAAAAGCTCCTGCAAAAACGGATGTTGCACCTGTTAATCCTAATGCAGCAGAAATGGTTTTTGAAACAGATGTTCACGATTTCGGAACTATTCCTAACGCAGGAAATGGAACCTACGAATTCAAATTTAAAAATACAGGAAAAGAGCCTCTAATTATTAGTAATGCCCAAGGTTCTTGCGGATGTACTGTTCCTAGTTGGCCAAAAGAACCAATAAAACCAGGAGATTCAAATGTTATTAAAGTTACTTATGATACTAAGCGCCCAGGGGCTTTCACTAAAACTGTAACACTTACATCAAACAGCAAAACTCCTACAAAAGTAATTACAATTAAAGGAAATGTAGAACCAGCTCCAGTTGAAGAAGCATTCCCAGCAAAACCAGCTGTTAAGAATGTAGGACCCGTTGAAAAACAGAACTAAAAACAAATAAAAAACAAATATTATGAAAAAGGTAATGCTTGCAATAGCAACAGTTTTAGTAACAAGTTTCGTTGGGTTATCTCAAGAAGCTCCTAAGCCAGTTGTAAATGAAAATCCAAATGCTGCTGACATGAAATTTGAAACAGAAGTAATGGATTATGGAACAATTGAACATGGTTCAAATGGAGTGCGTGAGTTCAAGTTTAAAAACGTTGGTAAAGAGCC
>CAYPEC010000208.1:0-1649 GCA_964409625.1 uncultured Bacteroidia bacterium
TCGTTTGCATTTAGAGATGCTCCACCTATTAGTCCACCATCAACATCAGGACAAGCAAATAGTTCATTTGCATTTTTAGGGTTACAACTGCCTCCATATAAAATAGAAATTTCTTCGGCAGCAGTATTTCCAAATTTCTCTGCCAATGTTTTTCGTATAAAAGCATGCATCTCTTGAGCTTGAGCAGAAGTAGCTGTAATGCCTGTTCCAATTGCCCAAACAGGCTCGTAAGCAATTGTAATGTTTTCTGTTTGAGAATTTGATAAATGAAATAAAGATTCTTCTAATTGCTTTTTTACGATTGCAAAATGAGAGTTATTATTTCTTTGCTCCAACATTTCTCCAACACAAAAAACAATTTGAAGCCCATTCTCAAGTGCTATATTTACTTTGCTTTTTAACAACTCATTAGTTTCATTAAAATAATTTCTTCTCTCTGAATGTCCTAATATTACGTACTCTACTCCTATTGATTTGAGCATAGTAGGCGAAACTTCTCCTGTGTATGCTCCTGAATTTTCATGATGGCAATTCTGTGCTGAAAGGATTATAGATTTATCTGTTAAAAGCTCAGAGAATTTTTGTAGATGAGTAAATGGCGGTGCAATTATTTTTACAACAGAATCATTTTTATTTGAAAGAAGCAACTCTATGATTTTTGAAACGAGAACATCCCCTTCCTGAGGGTTTGTATTCATTTTCCAATTACCAGCTACAATCTTTTTTCTCATTTGTTATTGAACTCTTACGCGTGGGTCAAGTACACCATAAACAACATCAACGATAATATTGATAATTACAAATATAATTGCAAATACAAGTGTTGCTCCCATCACCACAGGCAAATCATTTTTAGAAAGAGCATCTACAACTTCATATCCTATTCCCTTCCAATTAAAAATAATTTCAACAAAAACAGCTCCGGCCATTAATCCTGCAAACCATCCTGATATTGCTGTAATTACAGGATTTAAAGCATTTTTCAAAGCGTGCTTAAAAATTACGGTATTGTAACTTAGTCCTTTTGCTGTTGCGGTTCTAATGTAGTCATGCGAAAGAACATCAAGTAGTGAACTTCTGGTAAGCTGCAATATAATTGAGAGTGGCCTTATTCCAAGAGTTAATGCCGGCAAAATTAAATTTTTCAAATCAAGATATTCTCCATTTCCATAATCATCTATTGTATATAAATTTCCTACGGTTTGCAATCCAGTATAATCTGTTAAAACATAACCAAACAACCATGCAAGAATTAACCCTACAAAAAATGATGGTCCTGCCATACCTAAAATTGAAAACACTAAGGAAAGTTTATCAAACAAGGAGTTCTTTTTTATTGCGGCTAAAATTCCCAACCATATACCAAAGAGTGACGCAAATAGCATGGCAGCAAAAGCAAGAACGAATGTTGCAGGTAAGCGTTCCATTAAAATCTCCGAAACTTTTCTTTTCGTTTGATAAGACCTTCGTATATAAGGCGGTTTTATTACCAATACTTTAGTAGTTGTAAGTTGAAATATTTTAACGAATGAGGTGTACTTGTCGGGATTTAAGTATAGCGCACTTTCTTTATGCGTTTCATCTTGAACAGACAATGGAGATAAGTCATTTAAGTACATTAAGAACTGCACTGAAATTGGCTTATCTCT
>CAYPEC010000209.1:0-1639 GCA_964409625.1 uncultured Bacteroidia bacterium
GATAAAGATGATGAGGTTTGTGGAAATGCAAATGGAGATATTGATATTACTGTTTCAGGAGGAACATCATACACATACAATTGGTCAAATGGTGCTACTACTCAAGACTTGACTGGTCTATCAGCGGGTACTTATTCTTGCATCGTAACTGACAATAATGGATGTACAGCTAATACACCTAATTATATTCTAGTAAATACAGCCGGAACACTTGATGTATCAGTTGCTAAAATGGATGAAATGTGTGGCAATACCAACGGATCCATAAATCTTACACTTACAGGTGGAGTACCTACTTATACTATTTCATGGTCAAATGGAGCAGCTACTGAAGATTTGACAAATATAACAACAGGAACATACACTTACACCGTAACCGACACAAAGGGTTGCATTTCAAGTTCGTCTGTCTTTATTTCAAATAATCCTGTTGGAACTTTAAGTATAGACAATCAAGTAACAACAGATGAAGTATGTAGCAATGGAACTGGACAAGTAGATATTACCGTATCTGGTGGAAATACGATATACACTTATTTATGGAGCAATGGAGCAATAACTGAAGACTTAACTGGAGTTTCGACTGGAGTATATACCTGCACAGTTACTGATGGAACTGGATGTACCCTTTCAACTTCAAGTTCAACAGTAAATAATTCTGCTGGAACATTAGCTGTTTCTTCGGCTGTTATAACAAATGCTATTTGCGGAAACAGCAATGGGAACATAAATCTAACCATTACAGGAGGTTCTGGAACTTATAATTATACCTGGAGTAACGGGGCAACAACTCAAGATGCTTCAGGCCTGACTCCAGGCGCATACAGTTGTATTATTGATGATAACAATGGGTGCATTACAAACTACTCGGGAACTGTAATGGATACCAAACCGGCAGTTGACAATACATTTGTAGGCAATGATATTTGCGATTCATTCGAAGGATATATTGACATTACCGTTTCAGGTGGAAAGCTCCCTTATACTTACAGCTGGAGCAATGGAGAGGTGTCTGAAGATATTTTCTTTTTAGGAACAGGAACATACACTTGTACTATTAAAGATGCCAACAACTGCACAACTACCGCAAGCGGAACTATTATAAATACGGCTTCATTTTACGTGTCAGATACTATAATTACAAATGCAACTTGTCCAACCTGCGCAAATGGTTCTATCGATATAACGATTATCAATAGTGGATTTTTCCTAAATATTTTTTGGGATACTGGAGATTTTACAGAAGACATTAATAATCTATTGCCAGGAACATACACATTGTATTTAGATGATGGCTGGGGATGCTTTTTACAATACACATTTGTAGTTGGAGTTGGAACCGGGATTAACTCAATTAGTTCAGATGTACTTTACTACTCAATATATCCAAACCCAACAACGGGGCTATTTACTCTAAAATATATGAATCCAACTTTGGAAGATAATTCAGAGGTAGTAATTACAGATATTGTAGGAAAAATAATTCGTACAATTAAATTACCTAAAAAGTCAAGCGCTGAAATAAAAATTGATTTAAGCTCTTATGATAATGGAGTTTATTACATTCGATTTATACAAGGAGAAAAAACAAAGACACAAAAAATAATTCTGTCTAAATAAAAACTTTTGTTTTTGGTTT
>CAYPEC010000210.1:0-1629 GCA_964409625.1 uncultured Bacteroidia bacterium
TATTTGAACAAGCTCCAAGAGCTAAAACAGAAAGAAAGGCAATTGAATAAATTATTTTTTTCATGAGATTAATATTTAAAGCAAAAGTAAATTTCGTTTCTTTAACATTCGGTTGAAGTTATCCACAATGAACCATACTTATTGCTATTATGAATATAATTGTCGCCAATTTTTAAGAGAACTGCCATTGAAAATAAGAGTATCTCATATCGTTTCTATGTTCATCCTTATTCTATTAATTGGAATAGGTTCGGATACGTATGCTCAAAAGGGGAAGGGACCCAAACATAGAAGGGGTGGCGCAAAAAAAGAACGCCTTGGCGAAAAGGGAAAACTTTTTGGGAAGAGAAAAAAAGAAAGAAGAAATCAGAAAGGAAGAAAAAAGGGATACAAAAATAAATTTACCAAAAACAAAGTAGGAACCAGCTCAAGGTACCTAAACAAAAAAGGATTTTTGGCAAAAGTATTTGGCAAGAAAAGAAATAAAAGAGCTTGGCCTCCGAGACATTCAGGTGGTGGCTATTCAAAAAAGCACAACAAAAAATTATTTACACACCACAGAACTCAGCGCAAAAATTATAAATCAAAAATATTAAAAGGGCAAAATAAGAGCCGAACTAAACTGCGCAAGAAAGACCAAAAAAGACAGAAGAAAAGAAACAGGCATTAGTTTTCTAATTCTCTATTTTCAAAATAATCCAATATTGCATTTTGCATCAGCAACTCTTGCTCCTTTTTATTTAAATGAGGCAGCTTACTTGTTGCTTTCCAGTGAGGCCAACCATCAGCATCCATGCCTTCGTATTCATAGTAGCCATAAGGAGCTAGGATTGTACAAATGGCAATGTGCATCACCTCCAGCTTCTGACTTTTTCCTAATTTGATTTTTCCTTTGCCTAATTCTTGAACTCCTATCAAAAAGATGATTCCTTCAACGTCTATTCCACCGCCAAATTTTGCATCAAGTTTTTCTAAAAGCAACTTCCATTTTTTCTCAAACTCTACATCCATAATTACGAATAGCTAATTTTTACGAATGTACGAATGATAGTTTATTAAAAATTGATAGTGAATAGATTCATTTATTTCTAATATAATTATTTGTTTTGATTCGTAAATTCGTTCCATTCGTTATTCGCAACAATGAATTATTTAGACATTATACTCTGCATACCATTAATATGGGGGCTTTACAAGGGCTTCTCAAAAGGATTTATTCTCGAAATGTTTTCTATCATTGCATTTGTTGGCGGTATTTATATAGCTGTACGATTTTCTGATTTGGTTGCAGAAAAATTGAAAACATCTTTCGAAAACCATTCCCAATTTTTACCCATTGTTTCTTTTGCAATTGTTTTTTTAGGTGTTATAATTGCAGTTTATTTTATTGGAAAGATGATTCAGAAAATGGCGGAAGCTGTTGCTTTAGGTTTGCCCAATAAGTTAGCAGGAGCTACATTTGGAGCTTTAAAATTTGCTTTACTTTTTAGTGTGCTGATTTTTTTAATCGAAAGTTCGGAAAAATATTTTGTGATGATTCCGCAAGAAACAAAAACAAAATCTTTGCTTTATAGTCATGTAAAAAATATTGCTCCATTTCTTATTCCAAAGATGAAAGAGCTTTCATCT
>CAYPEC010000211.1:0-1580 GCA_964409625.1 uncultured Bacteroidia bacterium
TCTTGCTTCTTGGCTCTTAACCTAGTAGCGCAAAATCCAATTCCTGCAAAAGAGCAAACCAAAAAAATTCTTATCATTGGAGGATCTGCTCATATTGGTAATGGAACAGTAATAGAGAATTCTGTTATTGCTTTTGAAAAAGGAAAAATAACTATGGTAGGCGATGCGAAAGTAGTTCGTATTGACAAAGGATATTACGATGAAGTAATTGATGCGCATGGCAAACATGTTTATCCTGGAATCATTGCTCCGAACTCTACACTTGGATTATCTGAAATTGATGCTGTTCGTGCAACGCTTGATTTTAATGATGTTGGCGGATTAAACCCACATGTACGTTCGGTGATTGCATACAATACAGATAACAAAATTTCTCCAACTGTTCGTACAAATGGAGTGCTTTTAGCGCAAGTAACACCAAGAGGAGGAACAATTTCAGGAACATCATCTGTGATGGAATTAGAAGGATGGAATTGGGAAGATGCGGCTTATAAAATAGATGATGGAGTTCATTTGAATTTCCCTACTATGTATTCTCGCAGTGGTGGCTGGGGTGAGCCAGGACAAATGGAAAAGAGCAAAGAGTACGACAAGAGAATTACAGAATTGAAAAAGTTTTTTGAAGATGCAAAAGCATACAATGAAAGTGCGAATAAAGAAGAAGCAAACCTGCGCTTTCAATCTATGAAAGGGATTTTTGATGGTTCTAAAACTTTGTTTATTCATGCTGATAATGCAAAACAGATTACAGAAGCCATAGCTTTTTCAAAATCAACAGGAACAAAAAGAATGGTAATTGTTGGAGGAAAAGATGCATGGATGGTAACAGATGCCTTAAAAGAAAATAATATTCCGGTGATCGTAAATCGTGTTCATGATTTACCAAATCGCGAAGAAGACGATATTGATTTGCCTTACAAAACCCCATATTTATTGCATAAAGCAGGAGTTGAATTTTGCTTGAATAATGAAGGTGATATGGAAGCTATGGGAACTCGTAATCTTCCTTTTTACGCTGGAACTGCTGCTGCTTATGGCCTTACCAAAGAAGAAGCATTGATGAGTGTAACATTAAGCACTGCAAAAATTTTAGGAATTGATAAAACACTCGGTTCTATTGAACAAGGGAAAGATGCAACACTTTTTATTTCAACAGGCGATGCGCTTGATATGAAATCAAACAATGTGGAAAATGCTTTTGTGAGAGGAAAAGCTATTGATTTGAATAACGAACAGAAAGCTCTTTACCAAAAGTATAAAACCAAGTACGGATTGAAATAATTACTTGCCTTTAAGAAAAGATAATTGAGCTCTTAGCGTTTGCTTTTCTTCTTTGCAATTTTCAGCATCTTCCCAGTATTTCTTCGCTCTTTCGCGTTGAGTTTCCTTATCAGCTTCAAGCTTTTCAACTAATTCTTCAAGGCGAGCAATTTTATCTCTTTGGCGCTCTACTACTTTTTCCTGCTCCGCATATTTCTCTTTTAAAGTCTCGAATGTTTCAATTTTATCGTACTCCTTTTTTTTGATATTGGTACGCAAACGATAGTCTGGTTTCTTGTACATCTTTTCTGTGTTTTTTT
>CAYPEC010000212.1:0-1571 GCA_964409625.1 uncultured Bacteroidia bacterium
CGGTTATTTTTATTTCACAAAATATGGCAGATGAAATATTGAAAAAATCAAACACGAAAATTGACAATCAAAAGGAAAGAATAAGAACAGTTAAAAAACCGCAAAGCATAAAATCCAAATCAAAAGTTTCGATAAACATTAAAACAGATTATAAAAATTCTTCAGCAGAAAATGTGCTTGGATATATTGAAGGAACAGACAAAAAAGACGAGCTTATTGTTGTAACCGCACACTATGATCATCTTGGAAAAGACGGAGATGTTGTTTTCAATGGAGCAGATGATGATGGTAGCGGAACGGTTGCTGTTATTGAACTTGCAGAAGCATTTGCAAAAGCAAAAAAAGAAGGACACGGACCAAGAAGAAGCATGTTGTTTATGACAGTGTCGGGAGAAGAAAAAGGATTGTTGGGCTCGGAATATTATTCTGAAAATCCTGTTTTTCCGCTTGATAAAACAGTTGCCGATTTAAATATTGATATGATTGGAAGGTTAGATGAAAAGCACAAAGACAACCCGAACTATGTTTATATTATTGGCTCAACAATGTTAAGCACAAAGCTTCATGAGATAAATGAAGAGGCAAATAAAAAATATGCTGGGTTGGAATTGGATTATACCTACAATGATAAAAATGACAAGAACAGATACTATTATCGTTCCGACCATTATAACTTTGCAAAAAATAATATCCCTGTGATTTTTTATTTCAATGGCGTACACGAAGACTATCACAAGGAAACAGACGAAGTGCAAAAAATAAATTTTGAAAAAACGGAAAAAATTGGGCGACTTGTTTTTTTCACAGCTTGGGAATTAGCAAATAGAGAAGAACGAATTGTAGTTGATGTAAAATAAATATATGTCAGAGTATTCAGAACAATTTTTAGTTGATGCCGAAACAAAGGCATTTGACAATGAACACAGAAGAAAGCTTCGCTTCAACATAAACCAATACGATAAAAAAGTAGTTGAGGGAAAACATCAGTTTTCAAACCTTGAGATTGCTCGCACAAGAGCATCTGCCCTCAAAACAAAGGTTATTGAGAATCTCGATAAATATTTAATTGAATTTGAAGCTGCTTTTAGAAAGCGCGGAGGACAAGTAATTTGGGCGCAAGATGCAGAAGAGGCAACACGCGAAGCAATACAGATAGCAAAAAGAATTAATGCCAAAACAGTTGTTAAGGCAAAGTCCATGACAACTGAAGAAGTTCATTTTAATGCAGCTTTTGAAAAAGAAGGAATAGAAAGTTTGGAGACAGATTTAGGAGAATACATTGTTCAGCTAAGAAACGAAGCCCCCTACCATATTGTAACTCCTGCGATGCATCTTTCAAAAGAAGACGTATCTAAAACATTTCACGAAAAGCAAGGAACGCCACTTGATTGGACTCCACCGCAAATAGTAGCACACGTGAGAACATTGTTGAGAGAAAAGTACACAAAGGCAGACATTGGAGTTAGCGGAGGAAATTTTTTGATTGCAGATATCGGAGCCGTTGCAGTTACTGAAAACGAAGGAAATGCGCTTTTGTCAATGGCATATCCAAGAGTTCAGATAGCGATAGT
>CAYPEC010000213.1:0-1563 GCA_964409625.1 uncultured Bacteroidia bacterium
CCAATTTATAGTATAATTAGGAGCATCTGGCTGAGCTGCTAAAGTAATTGTTTCAAATCCAGTTGTGGTTACCCAAGTTGTAATAAATGCATCTGCTTGTGCCTTGATGGTTTGAGCGGTTAATGCTAATATAACTATAAGTAGTAATTTTTTCATAATTTTTCAAGGTGTTTTCAATTCAATTTCAGCAAAGTAATGCAATAGTTTTGACAAATAAAATCAATGCTAATTTATTTTACAATGTGTTCATTTAGGATAACACAAACTTAACTCCTTGCAATTAAATAAGTTTACGGTTTACCTCAAAATCCAAAATATGTATAAAAGAATGTTCTTTTTATCTTTTGCTATAAAAAAATTGATTTAGGAAAACTTTATAAATTCAAACTAAAGTTGACGATTTTTGATAAATTGAAATCCTAAGAAAAATAAATTAAACAAGAATTAAGTACCCATAAGTGGAGCTTCATTTTTACACTCAAACCATCAAAACGCCACCCAAGGTCTATAAAAAAAGCCTTACATTGCTGTAAGGCCTTGATAATCATTGTGGAGAATACGAGATTCGAACTCGTCACCTCTTGCCTGCCAGGCAAGCGCTCTAGCCAAATGAGCTAATCCCCCAAATCTGGGCACAAATATAACATATAAATACAGCCTAAAGCAAATTTTGAAAAAAAATCAGCTGCTTTCCTTAATATTTTTAACTTTACATCAAAATCAGTAAAATGCTATCTCAAAGCCCAAAAGGTTCAATCCAAACAACAATAGAAAATAGAATTGCCACAGTAGAATTTGGGCATCCTGCGAGTAATTGTTTTCCCAGCAATTTGCTAGATCGTTTGACAACCGAAATCCAGAATTTGAGCACTAATGATACTGTTTCAGTGATTGTTTTACGAAGTAGCGGAACTGGTGTTTTTTGTGCTGGAGCCTCTTTTGACGAACTTTTAGCAGTATCCAATTTGGAAGAAGCTACTCGGTTTTTCTCAGGATTTGCTAATGTGTTGAATGCCATGCGCAGCTGTTCGAAAATAATTATCGGACGAATTCAAGGCAAAGCCGTAGGCGGAGGAGTAGGCATTGTTGCCGCTTGCGATTATGCTTTTGCTACTACTCAAAGCGCCATTAAACTTCCTGAATTGACTATCGGAATAGGTCCTTTTGTAATAGAACCTGCCATTAGCAGAAAAATTGGAAAAGCAGCAATGGCAGAATTAACTTTAGTATCAAACGAATGGAAAGATTCGGAATGGGCAAAAAGCAAAGGATTGTATACCAAAGTTTTTGCTGGACAAGTAACTTTAGATATCGAATTGGCTCAGTTCAGCTCAAGATTATCGTCTTACAATCCAGAAGCCATATTAGAAATAAAAAAAACACTTTGGGAAGGCACCGAAAACTGGGATACGTTGCTCTATGAAAGAGCTGCTATTTCCGGAAAACTAGTCCTATCTGATTTTACAAAAAATGCCTTACGCCAAATCAAAAAATAAAAATGAGCAAAATCAGAATCACCAAGCAGTTTAGTTTCGAAACCGGTCATGCCTTGTATGGCTATGA
>CAYPEC010000214.1:0-1528 GCA_964409625.1 uncultured Bacteroidia bacterium
GCAATTGGTCTTAATCCCCGCATTGCCATACCTATTGCTTGTCCCATAATAGTTGCTTCGCGAATACCTGTATCAAAAACACGGTGTTCACCATATTTTTTTTGCAGCCCTTCCAAGCCCTGATTTACTCCACCAATTTTTCCACTGTCTTCTCCGAAGATATGTACAGCAGGGTATCTAGCAAGTATTGCATCAAAATTTTCGCGTAATAATTCTCTTCCGTCACATAATTTTTCATCAGCATATTCAACTGCAACAGTAGAAACTTCTAGTGCAGAATTATTATGTAGTAAAGAGCTGTATCTATCATGATTGGCTGCTTTCGAAACATTCAACCAATTAATTGCAGTTTGTTTTGCAGCAATATTTTCATCACGACTAAGTCGTAAAGCTTTTTTCAATGACGAAAAAATATCTTTTCTAATTGGCTCTGCTATTGATTTTAATTCTGATTTTATTTTTTCAATCTCTACTGAACGAGAACTTTGTCGAGCTATTTCTTCAAGGATAGCAATGCCTTCATTCACTTCCGATTTTATTGGAGTTAAATAAGCAGTCCAAGCAGCAGACTTGGCATCACGAATTGTTTTCTTTGCTTCTTCTTCAATTGCATTTAACTCATCTTCTTTTGCTATAGCAGATTTCATAATCCACTCTTTCATTTTCTTAATGCAATCAAAATCAAGTTCCCATTGCAATCTTTCTTTCGATTTGTATCTTTCATGAGAGCCAGATGTGGAGTGTCCTTGAGGTTGTGTAACTTCTTCTACATGCACTAACACAGGAACATGTTGTTCTCTGCAAACTTTTGCTGCCTTCTCGTAAGTTTCGTTTAGGTGTGCATAATCCCAACCTTTTGTTTTAAAGATTTCATAACCTGCTCCGCCTTCTTCTCTCTGAAATCCTTTCAACACTTCTGAAATACTTTCTTTGGTTGTTTGATATTTTTTAGGAACCGAAATTCCATGACCATCATCCCAAACCGAAACCAACATGGGCACTTGCAACACACCTGCTGCATTTATTGTTTCCCAAAATAAACCTTCCGAAGTACTTGCATCACCAATAGTTCCGAAAGCAATTTCGTTTCCTTTGTTTGAGAATTTTAAAAATTCTCCTTGCTGCAAATCAGGATTTTTTTTGTAGAACGATGAAGCTAAAGCCAAACCTAAAAGTCTTGGCATCTGGCTTCCTGTAGGCGAAATATCGGATGATGAATTTTTTATTTTAGTTAAATCTTTCCATGAACCATCAGCATTTAAACTGCGCGTAGCAAAGTGTCCGTTCATTTGTCTTCCTGCCGCAGATGGCTCTGCCTCTAAATCTGTATGAGCATACAAACCTGCAAACCATTCCTGAATAGAAAGATTGCCGGTGGCAAACATAAAAGTCTGGTCTCTGTAATATCCTGAACGGAAATCACCTTCCTTGAAAACCTTTGCCATAGCCACTTGTGCCACTTCCTTTCCATCGCCAAAAATTCCAAACTTTGCTTTTCCGGTAAGCACTTCTCTGCGCCCAAGCAAAC
>CAYPEC010000215.1:0-1517 GCA_964409625.1 uncultured Bacteroidia bacterium
TAATAATCCCGAACGATTTCTGATACTTGCTAATACACTCATTTTAATTTTTTTTAAGAGGGGCAAATATAATAAATGCCTTGAAACTAGCTACAATAAAAAATAGATATTTTGGAAGTTTGTTAGCCAGAGTACATGGCTTAAGAAGTAGTTAAAGCGCTTCAATGGCAGCGGGGAAGTGCTGTAATTCCAATTTTTGCACTTTATTTGCGAGGGTTTCAGGCGTATCATCTAAAGCAATGTCGCATATGTGTTGAGCAATTATTTCACCTTTGTCGTAATGTTCGTTTACATAATGAATGCTAATACCCGTTTGTTTTTCTTTTGCTTCGATAACAGCTATGTGAACATGTATTCCAAACATTCCTTTTCCTCCAAATTTTGGTAACAGCGCAGGATGAACATTGATAATTTTTTTAGGAAATGCTTGAATTAAATAATCTGGAATCATAGATAAATAACCAGCGAGAACAATAAAATTAATTTCAAAATCTTGAAGGAGGTTTAAAATATTTTTGCTTTCTCCCATATCATTTTTGTTTATCAAGATGCAGGGAATTGATAATTTCATGCAGCGCTCACGAACGTATGCCTGAGGGTTGTTACAAAATACCACAGCCACATTTGCAGTTTTTGTTTTTCGAAAATGATGAACTATGTTCTCAGCATTGCTTCCATTACCTGAAGCAAAGAGGGCGATGTTCTTCATCATATTTATTTTTCCCTCTCCATTTGGGAGAGGGTTAGGGAGAGGTTATTTCTTTAAAGTTTGGATGTAGGAAGAAACAGCTTTAATATCTTGTTCGGATAACACAGCACTATATGCCTTCATGGTATTTCTGCCGTTTGTTATCACTTGCGATGCAGTTGCTTCATCCAGTTGAGAGGTTACTAAGTTCGTAGCACCCGCCATTCCTTTGGCTCCATCTTCTCCATGGCAAAGCACACAATTAGCTTTAAACACAGCTTCTCCATGTTTTGTAATGTCATAATTTGCATTGCTTGCATCTGTAATCAGTTCTGTTGAAAGTTCTTTTTTAACGGCTCTTTTTGCGCTTATTTCAGCCATTCCGTAAGCAGTAATAATTAATAAAAGTGATACTGTTGCCAACGCTTTGTTTGATTTTTTAAATCCTACAACAGCAAGCGGAATAGAAATAAATATAGCTGCAAGTTTGATTATCATAAATGTATTTGCTTCTGGTTTTTCTATAATTAGATAAACGCCTGTAGCCAAAAATAAAAAACTAACAAGCATTTCAAGCACCTTTGTTTTTGAAATAAAATTCTTCAATCCTTCTGATTTGTTAGTTAGCAACAGGATGGTTTTAACTAAATAGATAAGAAGAAAAATAAGCACTACAACTTTGTGAATGCTTTTTACAAGTGTGAATGTATCCATAATGATAATTTTAAAATTTAAAAATAGCGATAAATTTTTTACCAGCCCAAAATCCAAGCGAACATTAGCGGAGCAACAATGCTTGCATCGCTTTCAACAATAAACTTTGGAGTAT